>JAFWCP010000032.1 GCA_017536845.1 Solobacterium sp.
GCTGAAACTGGAAGAAGGTGCTTCTGTCTGGGCAGATGTTATCATGCAGCTTGCCGGTAAGCCAAGGGCAGATCTGCAGGACGTTGAGCAGGCGATCCGGGAGCATCATTTTGATGTCAATGACTATGCTGAGATCTTCTGCCGACTGTATGAAGAGGCAGCTTTATGAGTTCAAAAATCAGAATCCTGTTTTATATTCCTGCCCTGCAGGGGGGCGGTGCGGAGAAGGTTCTCATCAATATGGTCAACCATATGGATCAGAATGCTTTTGACATCACCGTTGCCACAGAGTTTTATGACAAAGCTTCTGAAAGGCTGAAAGACGGCATTCATTACAAAGCCATCTTTCCTCCCTGTTCAGGATGGAAAAGAAAGGCTGCGCACAGCTGGTTCCGGCTGATGACGACGCTTGGCCTGACATATTCTCTGTATCTGAAAGACAGCTATGATATTGAAACAGCTTATCTGGAATTCGGGGCGACAAAAGTCATTGCCTCATCGAAGAATCAGAAGGCTCTAAAACTTGCCTGGGTTCATTGTGACCTTTCGAAGCACATCAATGCTTCCGCAGTGCCAAAACTGAAGAAGCAATACAGGAATTTTGATCAGATCGTCTGTGTATCCAACGACGTTCTGAAAAGCTTTACAGCCTTTGTGCAAAGCGAAATACCTGCAACAGTGCTGTACAACATCATTGATGAGCAGGAAATCCTGGCAAAAGCAGAAGAACCCTTAACAAGGCGATGGAAACAAGACAGGGTGCGTCTTCTTTCGGTTGGCAGGCTGACGGCGCAGAAAGGCTTTGATGACCTCATTGAGATTGCTTCATGGCTGAAAAAGGATGGCTGTTCCTTTGAACTGAAGATACTCGGCAAGGGTGAAGACCGGGAAAAACTGCAGAAGCTGATTGATGACCTTGACCTGCAGGATACGGTTGAACTATGTGGGTATTGTAACAATCCCTACAATCTGCTGGCATCTGCAGATATTGCGGTCTGTTCTTCACGGTATGAAGGGTTCAGCACCTTTATCCTGGAAGTACTGATTCTGGGAAAATGCATCGTGACCAGGGACTGTACCGGCATGAAGGAAATGCTGGATGATGCCGGGATCATCACCGGCATGGCAAAAGAAGATCTTTATGCTGGTCTGAAAACAGTGTTGAATGATGAGAAACTCCGTAAACAGTATGCATCATGCGCCACAGAAAGAGGAAAGCTGTTTTACAGCGGACGTCTGATTGGGATTCTGGAAGGCTTTCTGAAAGAAGCTGTAAAGAGAAAGAAAGTCTGATATGGCAAAAATCAGTTTTATCATTCCTGTCTTCAATGACAGCACCGGCCTTGAACAGTACTGCAAAGGCATTGCGCAATGGTTCGGCAAGGAAGCGGAGGTCCTGATCATCGACGATGGTTCTGCCCAAGCCACGGCTGCGGCCTGTGATGAAATCGGACAGAAATATGAGATTGCATGTGTATACCATCAGGAAAATCACGGGGTTTCCGCTGCCCGCAACCGGGGTATTGCTTTGGCTCAAGGCAGTTTCCTTGTCTTTCTGGACGGGGATGATTCGATTGACGCGGAAAAACTGTACGATTCCTGGCAGCAGATGCAGCGGATGGATGTTGATGTCTGGATCTTCGGCATGTTTTTTGAATACTACCGTGGCGGTAGGATGTATCGGACTGATGCCACGAAGTCTTCACTGCCGGGGCTGATGGATGGCAGGGAGTGGCCGGCTCATCTGGATCAGCTGTATAGGGAGAATATGATTTCTCCTGTCTGGAACAAGGTCCATCGAACTGATATCATTCGAAAACATCAGCTGTTTTTTTCCGAAGACCTGTTCATCTATGAAGACCTGATCTTTGAACTGCAATATCTTGCGTATGTCAGCGATCTTTTTGTCTCGGACGAGTGCATCTATCACTACCGGCAGGCAGAAGATGAAGGCAACGCATCCCGGCGGCTGAAAAAGGTAAAGCATTTATCGGAACTGATCGGCAGGGTCTATGATGCCGGTTTGCTTCTTTCCGAAAAAAAGGAGTCAGCTTCGGCAAAAACACAGCTTGCGCAGCTGGTTTCCCATCTGTATCTGGTTCTTTTGCGCGAAAAGATCAGCGGATCTGACAAGCAGGAAATTCAGGAAACGGTATATGATGCATTGATGAACGGAAAACGTTTTATCAACGAATCCTGTCTCAGTGAAAATGAGAAAAGCTATCTTCAGCTTGTGCTGGACCAGAAGGTATCCAGACTGATTTTTCTGGCTCGGAAAACAAAACTGCGGCATGCTGCTGCGGTACGGGTGAAAAGCATGCTGCGCAGAATACGGGGATCAATCAGGACAGTATGATGAGAATCGGCACATATGATACCGCAAAGGCACTGTTGATCCTGCTGGTGATCTTGGGTCATGTTTTACAATATGCAAATCCCGGCTATGCCTTCCTGCCGTACGCTCTTGTACAGAACTGGATCTCAAGCTTTCATATGCCGGCGTTTTTTCTGCTTTCCGGCTATCTGTTTAA
>JAFWCP010000003.1 GCA_017536845.1 Solobacterium sp.
GCCAGGACGCCGGCAGCGTCACGGGCGAAGTTCCAGCCCTTCAGACGGGAGTCGTAGCTGATCGCGACGGTCTGGTTGCCGCCCTGTGTCTTAACCCAGTCGGCTACACCCTGTGTAGCCTGACGGACGACCCAGATGTTCATTCTGTTGGTGCCTACGCCCAGTGTGCCGCGCAGACCGGCTGTACCGAAGGAAAGCGAAACTGCGAAACGCTCTTTGATCGCATCATCATCGCCCTGGATCTTCAGCAGCTCGGATTTCAGATCAACATCGAGAAGATCCGCTTCAAGCCATCTTTTGTATTCATCAAGATACATATATTTTTCTCCTTTGCTTCCTGAATATGGTTTAAAAAGGGGAAAACCCGCAGGCATTCCCCCTTCGATCAGTTCAAACTTATGCGATAACCTTCTGGTCGCGCAGAACCTTCTCGATTGTTTCAATCGCGACATCTTCGTCGTCGCCTTCGCAGCTGACAGTGATCTCAGACTGTGTCGGGATACCGAGAGACATAACGCCCATAATGGACTTCATGTTAACTGTACGGCCCTTGTAGGCAACCTTAACTTCGCTCTTGAATTTGCTTGCTGCATTGACTGCAACTGTAGCAGGACGTGCATGGAGTCCTACAGGATCGATAACTGTAACTGAAATCTGCTTCATTTTCTATTCCTCCTGTTTCAATTAAGTGACTATATTTTATAGCACCTCAGGCATTCTTGCAAGCGGTTACATTGCATTTTCGTCTTTATTTGCTTCCCAATTGTTTCTGCAGTACAGGAGCATCATTTCTTTCAGCTTTGCTGTCAGCGATTTACTGACGCTTCCCTTCAGCATCCGCCATGTCCAGGGAACACCGTTCCCGCTGGGATCGTTGAAACGCGCTTCGCTGCCCAGTCCCAGCAGGTCCTGCATCGGCACAATCGCCAGGTCGGACACGCTGCCGTAGAGCCCGCGCAGGAACACATCGGTCAGGTCATCGTCATTATGGGCGCCGAAGTACTTCTTCGCCCTTTCAATCCGCTTCTTTTCGTTCTTGTCTTCATACCAGCCCTTCAGCGTATTGTTGTCATGGGTGCCGGTATAGGCCGCCGTGTTATGGTCATACTGGAACGGCATGTACAAAGAACCGGGATCATTGGGATCAAAGGCATACTGGAGGATGCGCATGCCGGGATAGCCCGACTCCCTGACCATGGCCAGGAAATCCGGTGTCAGATGGCCCAGGTCTTCCAGCAGCAGCGGCCGTTTCCCGCTTCTTTCATCCAGTTTCCGGAACAGTTCCAGGCCCGGCCCCTGCTCAAAGCGGCCGTCTTTTGGATGGCCGTCCGCCGGCACCGCGAAATAGGACTGATAGCCGCGGAAATGGTCGATCCGCAGGACATCGCAGAAGCGGAACTGGTGCATCGCCCTGTCCAGCCACCAGCGGTAGCCTTCCGAGCGCATCCGGTTCCAGTCAAATAACGGGTTGCCCCACTTCTGCCCTTCCGGATTGGCGCCGTCAACCGGCATGCCGGAGACATACGCCATGGTGTGGTCGGACTTCATCTCAAACTGTTCGGGATGGCTCCAGACGTCGACTGAATCGGAAGCAACATAGAACGGCAGGTCGCCGATCACCCTGATTCCCTTTTTCTCACAATAGGCTTTCAGCGCATTGAGCTGCTTATAGAAAAGGTACTGGACCCGCAGCCAGAAGACAACTTCCTCGCGGTTCTCTGCAGCCGCCTCACGGACTGCCTGGGAATCATGGATACGCATATCTTCCGGCCAGGAAACCCAGGCCTTCCCCTTCTGGGCCTGTTTGATGGCCATGAAGACGGCATAATCCTTTACCCAGTGCTTTTCTTCCTCCAGGAAGGTGAAATAGTCTTCCGGTGCCAGGTGCGGCAGACGTGCGCACGCCTTGCGCAGCAAGGGAATGCGTTCCTTATAGAGAAGGCCATAGTCAGCCTCATCCTCGGTTTTGAACATGACCGCCTTTTTCAGCTCCGCGGCGGTCAGCAGGCCGTCTTCCTTCAGCTCGTCAAGGTCGATGAAATACGGATTGCCGGCATAGGAAGACAGGCACTGGTACGGCGAATTGCCGAAGCCCGTCGGCCCTAACGGCAGCATCTGCCAGTACGTCTGGCCGCTGTCTGCCAGGAAATCCACGAATTCTCTTGCCGCCTTGCCCATGGTGCCGAAACCATGTGCGGAAGGCAGTGACGAAATGGGCATCAATACCCCTGCTGCTCTGATCATAGTGTGTTTACCCCCTTATTATTTGTGATATGGCTCATGGTTCAGGATCCGGAAGCTGCGGTAGATCTGTTCGGCTGCAATGACCCGGCAGAGCTGGTGCGGGAAGGTGCAGTCGCTGATCTTCCAGCGGAAATCGCTGCGGGCAATCAGTTCGTCTGATACGCCCAGCGAACCGCCGATGACAAAGGCAATCCGGCGGGATGCGCTCTGCAGGCGGTCGATCATGTGCGCCATATCTTCAGAAGAAAGCGTCCGGCCGGCCAGATCCAGCAGGATGACATACTCGTCGTCGCGGATTGCCTTCAGCAGACGCTGTCCTTCTTTCTTTTTGACAATTTCATTTTCAGCGGCGCTGTTGGAATCCGGCGCCTTTTCATCGGCGACTTCCGTCACCTCAATCTTCGTATACGGACGCAGCCGTTTGAGATACTCGTCCAGCCCGTCCTTCATCCATTTTTCCCTGACCTTGCCGCAGCCGATGATCCTGATCATTGCAGAACCACCTCGTTTTCATAGTATTCCCCGTCATGGTAGATACGCAGCCGCACGGTGTCCCCGCCGGCATGGCGGTAGAGCTGGTCCTTGAGATCCTGCGGCGTATGCAGCGTCGTCCCGTCAACCGAGATCAGCACATCCCCGCTCACCATGCCGGAGACATCACTGTGCACATTGGTCACCAGCAGGCCGCTGCGCAGGCTCAGGGGCAGGTTCAGCGAACTCTTTTCATACGTCTGCAGTTTTTCAACGGCCATGCAGACAAGGCCGAGCCGACCGCGTGCTACCGTGCCGTTTTCGGTCAGCTGGCGGTAGACCCGCTTCATTTCATTGACCGAAACGGCATAGCCCATCTTCTCCTGGCCGCCGTAGGGCATCCGGATGAGCATCCCCACCAGCTCGCCGCCTACATCCAGCAGAGCGCCGCCGATGTTGTCGGTCGTGACCACGGCATCGGTTTCGATGATGTCGGTCAGCCAGAGGTCGGAAGCGCTCATCCGCCTCTGTCCGGCTTCGGCAACAACGCCGAAGGAGATCATTGAGGACATGGTGGTCATGCGCTGGCCGCCCATGGCGATGATGTATTCCCCCTGCCCCAGAAGGTCCGAGGAATTCTGCAGAAGAAGAACTTTTTCTGCGAATTTTCGGACCCGGATTACCTGGTGTTGATGGTGACGCCCGAGAACACCCATGAGGAGCTGGACTGCCTGACTGCAGAGCTGGCGCGGCTGCCGCAGAGATCGCCGATCA
>JAFWCP010000375.1 GCA_017536845.1 Solobacterium sp.
CATCAAGGTCATGCGCACCGTTTCCCACCGCAAGTGGCTCGCCAGGAAGAAATAAGCATAGCCAAAGAGCACAGAAGGGCTGCCTTCTGTGTTTTTTGCTGTCTGCACCGGCGGCCCTGACATCTGCAGACGCCGTCGTCCCTTTTCTGATTCCGCCCGTCTTTGCGGGGCATGTTTTATGCCTGAATCAGTGAATTCTTTTCTGCACACCTATGCCTGCGTATGCTTTTCGTGATAGAATATCTGATACAGAATACGGAGGATGTCATTATGCTTCGAATTGCAATCAGCTGCGGGGAAGGTTTCGCTTCCGGATATCTTTCACGCTACCTTGCCACAGCGACAATCAAGGAAAACCTGCAGGACCAGGTCCATTTCATCTTTATTCCTGTCCATGAACTGTATGAAAGACAGGATGAAGCGGATATTGCCTTCCTGCTGCCGCACGTAGAACCGATTTTCAAATCAGATAAAAGAGAGTATCACATCCCTGTATACATCGTCCCGTTCAAGGTGGTCATCAAGCCCAAGGTAGCGGATTACCTGGCTGATGCGGAAGACATCATGGCCATGGCTGACGGCAAAGGCGGCCTGTACTGCTTCCCGGGTGAATCCCATACGGCAATGGTTTCCCGGCTGGTCTGTCATCGTACATGGGTTGCACAACAGGAAGACAAGAAGAAAAAGGAAAGAAAATAGGCGGTACTGAGTATGATTTATGTAACTGGCGACATACATGGCTATATCGATATCCGCAAACTGCTGGAAAATGATGTAACCAACAAAATCACAAAAGACGACTATGTCATCATCTGCGGCGACTTCGGCCTGGTATATGACTATCAGAAGGAAAACCGCAAGGAACGGAAATGGCTCAACTGGCTCAACGGCAAGCCCTGGACCACGCTGTTTGTGGATGGCAATCATGAATGCTTCCCGCGTCTGAACGCCCTGCCCGTCAGGGAATGGAAAGGCGGGAAAATCCACGTTGTCCGTGATAAGATCTTCCATCTGATGCGAGGTGAGATCTTTGACATCGACGGCACCACCATCTTTGCGATGGGCGGCGCGGCCTCGCATGACCGCGGCCCGGCCGCGGGCGATACCGCACAGGTCATCGGCAAGTTCTGGTGGCCGGAGGAAATCCCTTCCAAAGAAGAAATGGACTATGCGCTGAAGAATCTGGAAAAGCACGGCAACCAGGTGGACTATATCATCACCCACTGCATGCCCACCCTGTTCCAGGACTTCATCAAGCAGGGCACCTTCCCGCCCGATGAAATGAGCGAATTCCTTGAGAAGGTACGTGTCCAGGCTGAATTCAAGCACTGGTATTCGGGGCATTACCATTACAACATCGACCTCAACGGCCAGTTTGCCGTGGTCTTCTCGCGCATCCTGCCGATCGGCTCCACCATCCGTGATTCCGAAATCATCACCGGTGTCCCCAAATACCGCAAGAACGAAGCTGTGCTGTTTGAACAGAACGGCGAACTCGTCATGGGCACCATCAAGACCGTCTCCCCGTACGGCACCCTGTTCAAGCATGATGAACCCTACTATGACATCAGCATCTTCGGCGACAACTGGCCTGACGATGTTGCGACCGTCAGGGAATCCAGCATCATGGAAAAGAGTCTGATGACCTTCTGAGGAAAGAATATGAAAATCATCTTTGTATGCGGTCCGGCATTTTCCGGCAAATCAACCTACATTCAGAAGCATTATCCCGATGCGACCATCGTCGACCTTGGCTCCTTTGTGGAATCGGTCAACGAAGCCGAAACCAATGAAGAGATTGAACTGATGGGCGTAAACATCGAAACCTACTGCCATGAGGAATTCAAGAACCTTGTCAGCTTTGCTCGAGAGGATGAAGTGCTTGTCCTCGAGCATCCGCTGCTGAGGAAAGAAGAACGGCTGTCCTATCTGGAAGCTGTCCGCAGCGTCACCGACTGCCCGGTGGACTGCATCCTGATCGAGTCGGAAACATCCGTAGTGGAAAAGGCGCTGAAGAAGCAGGCCCAGCTGGTCACGGTGTATGTCTATGAGAAGCGCATCATGGAAACACCGACCGTCGATGAAGGCTTTGCCTCTGTCACCATTGTGCACCCTGAATTTGAAGAATAAACTTACCAAGGCCCCAGACAGGGCCTTTTCTTTTGAAAGAGGCAAAAGGACCCCGCCTTGCGGCGGGATCCTTCCGGAGAAAAGTGTCTGTGCTTCAGTTCATGATACCTGTGAGTGTATCAAAGGTATATGTCTTACCGTTGATGACGTGGGTGCCCTTGAGCATGGCGCCGGTGATCAGATCATAGTAGTAAACGCCGTTGTCATTGGCATACCAGCCCTTGACCATCTGGCCGTACCTGTCATAGCGTACCCACTTGCCTTCGGTGGCCGGGTCTTCGCCCTGGAAGATGTAAGGCATCCAGACTTCCTTGTCACGGGCAACAGCACCTTCGGCATTGGCATCCAGCCAGTACCAGGCATCGGTATTCGGATCATAGATTTCACGGCCTCTTTCGATCCTGTCATACTGGGTATCCCAGATGTTCAGCTTGTCGCCGTAAACACCCTGCCGTTCGCCGTTTTCATACCAGTACAGGTTTTCATCAACGACCTTGAGCGTGACTTCATTGCCTTCTTCATCCTTGAAGCCGGTGTAGCCGACAGGCTGTCTGTCATCTCTGAAGTTGACGGAAGCAACGTGCGTGACTTCCTCGTCGGAGATCGCCGGTACCGGTGTGCCGTCCAGGAATTCCGCCAGATTTTCTTCCGGCGTCAGGACCTTGCCGTCCTTGACAACGACGGTGTTCTGGCCGATCGGGTTGCGTGTTACAGCTTCATAGCCCTTGTCCTTGACTTCCTGCAGGCACTGTCTGACCCACAGTTCGAATTCCCAGGTATTCAGATATGCGGTGTGGCCGCCGATGATGTAATCGATCCTTCTGTCTTCCGAATTCAGTTTCAGCACTTCAATGGACTTGTCCAGTTCTTCGATCCAGTTGTCCAGCTGGGAGAGGCCGACGGATGTGCCGCCCTTGAAGGTCTGGGCACCGATCGTGTCGCCGGAAAACAGAATCCTGTCGGTAATGTCAAGCAGCTGGCTGCCGCCCGGGCTGTGATTGTCCATTTCAATGACTTCAAACTGCTTGCCGGCCCTTTCAAACTGCATGCCGTCTGTGTAGCGGATCAGCTTGTCTGCTTCCACCCAACGCTGCCAGATCTCATCCATGGTTGTGCCTTCAATGCCCGGGCCGCTGACCGGTTCGTGTTCGCCATAGTAGATTCCCGCAACATCGTCCACATCGAAGTCCTTCAGGTTGATGAAGTGATCGCCATGGGAGTGTGTGATGTAAATATACAGGTCTCTGCCGCCGATGATATCCTTCACCTTGGAAACGAAGTTTTCACCGCCTCTGAAG
>JAFWCP010000376.1 GCA_017536845.1 Solobacterium sp.
ACCTTCTGTTCTTCAACCGAGAGCTGAACTGCCTCGTGGCGGTGGAACTCAAGAAAGGGAAGTTCAAAACGTCGTATCTGGGGCAGTTGCAGGGATATTTGAGCGTGCTCGACGGTTTTGAACGTAAGCCCCATGAAAACCCTGCCATCGGTATTATTCTCTGCAAGGATATGAACAAATCCTTTGTGGACTATGTGATCCAGGATTATACTAAGCCGATGGGCGTTGCAACCTATAAGACCTCTAAGGATATGGCTGAAGAATTGAAGAAAGCACTCCCGCCTATCGAAGCCCTGAAAAAGTTGCTCGATGCGGAAGATATGGACGAAGAATAAAAGAAGAAATGCCCGTTATCAGCATGAAGCCGGTAACGGGCATTGTCTTTATGCATATACAAGTTCTGTCAGGATGACTTCCTCCGCACGATTGCGGATGGAGTTTCGGCGGCGGATCCATTCCATCTGATCGGATGCTTTCAGGGCTTCGGTCACGTCTTCCTGTTTCATCATGGCCGTTTCGATGATCTCCAGCTGGTCATTGCAGGAACGGTCGATCTCGGCAAGATGTTTCCAGAGCGTCCCTTCGGCCATCATGCAGGTGTACAGGGCGCGGCGGTGCTCCTTCAAGTATTGTTTCCTCAATCGGCCATATTTGCGATCTGATATTCCTCTGCATCGGGAGGCAGGGATAGATTCGGAAGAAGATAATCTCCCTCCCGGCGGTATGTACCGCCCATTTCCTCAAAAATTGATTTCAAAGGTACTTGTTTCCCAAAATGTTTTAAAATATCATTACAAGATAATCCTTCATATTGAATTGTCCTGTATGTGATGAAGGGATTGGAGGTGAACATGTCAGAAGACGTGAATATCGGCAACTACATCCGCACCCTGCGGTTGGATAAAGGAATGACCCAGCAGGCACTGGCGGACAGGCTGTTTGTGACGAGGGTGACGGTCACAAACTGGGAATCAGGCACACGGATTCCGGATCTTCCCATGCTTACAAAACTGGCACAGGTGCTGGAAGTGGATATATACGACATTCTTGAACACATGACCCAGACGGAAAACACGCCGGTCATCATGGTTGCGGATGATGAAAGCATCATCCTCAACGGTTTTGCACACATTATTGAGGATGAACTGCCGCAGGCGCAGGTATATGGGTTTCAGAAAGCAAAAGAGGCATATCAGTTTGCCCTGGCAAATAAAATTGATGTGGCTTTCCTGGATATTGAGCTTTGTGACGGCAGCGGGGTGGAACTGGCCCGGAAGCTGACGGAACTGTACAGCCGGATCAACATCATCTTTCTGACCGGCCATACGGAATATGCGGCCGATGCACTGGACATTCACTGCAGTGGCTATATCCTCAAGCCTTTGACGCCGCGGAAGCTGCGTCATGAACTGGATCATCTGCGCTTTCCTGTGCCGGGCATCAGAAAGGAGAATGCAAAATGAAGCCGATCAATTCCCGGATTTCCAAAATCCTCTTGTGGATTCTTGCAGTCTTCAGCTTCCTTCTTGTGGCACTGATCCAGTTCAATCCGGGACTGCAGTATTATACTTACGCGCCTTATGCGTTTTATATCCTGACGCCGGAAACGGTGGAAGAAAAACAGGTGCCGGAATACATCGGCATCCAGAAGACCTATACCCTTACCATTCCGGAAGGCCCGGCTGCGACAACCGGCTCCAGCCTCTGCTTCTATCTCAGGCATGCCACAGCGGAGGTGGAGGTTGAAGATTCAGACCTGTATTACAGCACCCGGGAGCAGGAAGGCTACCACATCGGCCATACCACCGGCAATTACTGGGTAACAGTACCGGTCAGGCCGGTTTACAGCGGCAAGACCGTGACCATTACCGTCACACCGGTCTTCCGGGAAATGGAAGACCCGGTCTTCTGGGTCATCGGCCATGAACAGCTGCTGACCAGGATCCTGCTGCCGCAGGACACGGTCATGCTTGTCCTTTCTGTGATTGCCATCCTTGCCGGCCTGATGCTGTTTGTCATGGCGGTGGTGCTGCCGCTTCTGAACCGGGAAAAGAACATCCTGCTTCTGCTGGGGGCAACTGCCTTTACCGGCGGTTTGTGGAAGCTGTCCGGGCTGTCATCAATCGCATTGATGACGGATATCTACGGGATCCATAAACAGGTCTGGTACAGCGGGACGGTCTGTTATCTGGTCATGCTTGTGCTGTCTTTGCGGATGCAGGTCATTGCCAAAAAGGAAGAAACACTGACCTGCCTGATTGCCAATTATGCGGCGGTTGTCAGCGCCATTGTCATTGTCGTGCTGCAGCTGTTCGATGTGATTGAACTGCATGACGTGCTTGTCCCGTTCGGTATCGCCATGGGACTTCTCCATGTCCTTGTCGTATTTGAACAGAAACCGACGCGTGAGGAACTGTTATGGGGTCTGCCGTTCTTCCTGACCCTGTGCATGGATATGGCAGTGCTGAAACTGAGCGGCTCTCTGAACAATGCGCCTTTCTTCCTGGCCTGGACACTGATCAACCTGTTTGTCAGAGGTATCGGCTTCATCAGGGATGCCATCCTGAAAGAACGACAGCTGGCAGAAAAAGAAGCGGAGCTGCAGGAAGCCAGGATCTCGGGCATGATCCAGCAGATCCGGCCGCACTTTATCTACAACACCCTGACATCCATCTACGTCCTGTGCCGGGAAAACCCGGAACGGGCAATGGAAGTCATTGCTGACTTTACCGCTTACCTGCAGGCCAACTTCACTGCCATCGCGGCCAAAAAGCCGATCAGTTTCTCCGATGAACTGAAGCATACAAAAGCCTATCTGGCAGTGGAGTCCATGCGCTACGGCGACCGCCTGCATATGACGTTTGAAATCGGCTGTGATGCCTTCCGGCTGCCTGCCCTGACCCTGCAGCCGATTGTCGAAAATGCCGTCAAGTACGGCGTCGGCAGCGGCATGGAACAGGAAAACATCCGGATTACGACGGCTCTGGAAAACCGGACCGCGGTGATTTCCGTCTGCGATGACGGGCCGGGGTTTGACCCGAAACGGCACGATGATGAAAGCCATGTCGGCCTGGAAAATGTCCGTCAGCGGGTATTCATGATGTGCAAAGGGACGCTCGAGATTTCCTCCGGTGAGGAGGGCACAAAGGTGGTGATCCGCATTCCTTACCAGAATGCGATTCTGCCGGAAGAGAAAGAATGAACACAAGGTGCTGCACCTTGTGTTTTTCTGTATCAGCCCGTGAAGGAAATCTGATAACATTCTTATCATCTGATAAAAGGACAGGGGTGATTCATATGAAAAAGACCTTTTTCAGCATTGCCGGCGCTGTGCTGGTGGTGCTGTTAGCCGCTCTGGCGGCGTTAAGCCTGCTGATGAGCCGGCGCAATGGGCCAAAGGTCCTGACCTATGCGGAAATGAACCCGCTGGACGGCACTGCCGTCGGGGAAATGGCCAGGGCATTCCAGGCAAAGGCAGAAGAGCTTTCGGGCGGGCAGCTGAAGATTGATATCCAGGCAAACGGCGTGCTGGGGACGGAAGACCAGATTCTCGACAACCTTCTTGGCGGCGGCAACATTACCGACTTTACCCGGATCTCGGCTTCTGCCCTGACGCAGTACGGCTGTGAAAAGGCCAGCCTGTTAAGCATTCCGTATACGTTTGTCAATGAAGAGCATTTCTGGCGTTTTGCGGCCAGTGACCTGGCAAAGGAAATCCTTCTTGAGCCGCATGACATCGGCCTTCCGGTCAGAGGCCTGTGCTATGGGGAAGAAGGTTTCCGGCATTTCTTTTTCAAGAAGGAAGCGAAAGGCCTGGAAGACCTCAGGAACCGGAAGATCCGTGTTTCACCTGACCCGGTCATGACCGGGATGGTCGAAAGCCTGGGCGCTGCCGCAACCACCGTTTCCTTTACCGAGCTGTACAGTGCGCTGAGCACCGGCGTGGTGGACGGGGCGGAACAGCCTGCCGTCAACTACCGTTCCAACGCGTTCCAGGAAGTAGCCCCATACCTGCTGCTGGACGGCCATACCCTGGGTGCCCTGCAGATACTGATGTCTGAATACAGCTGGGACAGGCTTGACGCACAGGAACAGGAATGGGTCATGGAAGCAGCTGCCTATGCATCTTCCGTCTGCCGGGAAAAGACGGCGGAAATCGAGAAGGAAACCATTGATGCGCTGAAGGCAGAAGGCGTCACCATCATCGAGGTGGAAGACAAAGCCCCCTGGGTGGAAGCCTGCCGGCCGGTGATCGAGGCAAACAGTGCGAAACAGAAAGAACTGTATGACCGTATCACAGCCATGCAGGAAGGAAAGGAGTAAACGTATGCCCGTATTTTTACAGAAGATGGAAAAGCTCAGGCCTTTTTATGACATGACCTACAAGGTGCTGCTGTTTGTGTGCAGGGTGCTGCTGATTGCCGATATCGTGATTACGTCATGGTCGATTGCCGGCCGCTACCTGCCGTTTCTCAGCGACCCTTACTGGAGTGAGGAGATCGTGCTGACCCTGATGGTGTATATGGCCGTCCTGTCCGCAGCCCTGGCCATCCGCAGGAGGGCACATATCCGGATGACGGCATTTGACCATTATCTGCCAAAGAAAGTGCTGAAGGTTTCCGACCTGCTGGCGGATTCGGCAGTACTGGTCCTTGGCATGGTGCTGCTTGTTAACGGCATCCGGCTGTGCACGTCGCCGCTTGCGGAACTGGGGCGTTATGCGTCCATCCCTTCCCTCAGCAAGTTCGTACAGTACCTCTCCATTCCGGCTGCCGGGGCGGGAATGGTGATCTTCGAGCTGGAACAGGTCTTTCTGGATATTGAATCGTTTTACAAGGAGGTATGAACCATGGATGCGGAAACATTATCAACGATGATCCTTTTAGGCAGCTTCTTCATAATGATCCTGCTGCGTTTTCCGATTGCCTATGCGGTGGGGATTTCCACCGTTCTGTGCCTTGTCTCCATGGGCCAGAGCCTGGCCTCCCTGCCCCAGCTGATGGTCAAA
The DNA here is from genome assembly GCA_017536845.1 of Solobacterium sp. Next base: position 5,009 of record JAFWCP010000376.1, read on the forward strand.
GGAGTATGGTCCTTTTCCTTAATGGCAGTGCCGTTTTTCATCACGATGGGGGTGCTGATGGGCTCGGGCGGCATTTCGGAGAAGCTGATTGCGCTGGCCTCATCCCTTGTCGGCTGGATGCGCGGGGGCCTTGCCCAGGTCAACATTCTCGCTTCCTGGTTCTTCGGCGGCATCTCCGGTTCAGCGGCAGCGGATACGGCCTCCTTAGGCTCCATCCTGATCCCCATGATGGTCAGCCAGGGGTATGGCCCTGACTTTTCCACGGCTGTGACCATTACCTCTTCCTGCGAAGGCCTGCTTGTGCCGCCCAGCCATAACATGGTCATCTATGCGACCACGGCCGGCGGCGTCAGTGTCGGCGCCCTGTTCATGGCCGGTTATGTGCCCGGGGCACTGCTTGCCATTGTCCTGATGGCCGGGGCCTATATCCAGTCGGTCCGGCGGAACTATCCCAAAGGGGAAAAGTTCTCCCTGGCCGGGTTTGCCAGGCAGCTGGGCAAATCCATCTGGGCCCTGCTGGCGGTGCTGATTGTTGTTGTCGGCGTTGTCGGGGGTGTGTTTACCGCGACGGAGTCGGCGGCGATTGCCGTTGTCTATTCCCTGCTGGTATCGGTGTATGTGTATAAAGGGCTGACATGGAAACAGGTGTGGAAGAGCCTGGGAAGCTGTGTTGAGACACTGTCGATCGTGCTGATCCTGATTGCCATGAGTTCGGCATTCGGCACCTGCCTGACCCTGCTTCATGTCCCGGCCAAGGCAGCTGCCTTTATCACCGGCATCTCCGCCAGCCCGGTCATCATCATCCTGATGCTCAACGCGATCCTGCTGGTCCTTGGCATGATCATGGACATGGCGCCGATCATCCTGATTGCCACGCCCATCCTGCTGCCGGTGGCGACAGGCGTCGGTCTGCACCCGATCCAGTTCGGCATCATGATGGTGCTCAACTGCGGCATCGGGCTGCTGACCCCGCCGGTCGGTTCGGTTTTATTCATCGGCTCTGCCGTTGCGAAGAGGCCGATGGAAAAGGTGGTCAAGGCGGCATTGCCGTTCTATCTCTGCATGATCATCGCCCTGCTGCTGGTATCGTTTGTGCCGATGATCAGCCTCTGGCTGCCCAAGCTTGCCGGCCTGCTGTAATGCAAGCCTTCCCTGAGCAGGTTTGAATCAGTTAAGGAAGTCTTAAAGAAGTCCTAAACAGGGCTTAAAGCATTCCTTTCCGGTTCTGATTACAATACGGGTAATCACTGAAAGGGGAACAAATCATGTTACAGGAAGTATTCAAGAGGATGTGTGCAGCTGCGGTCTGCACATGCGTATTGACGCCGGTTTTTGCGGAAGACCATATGGTCTGGAAGTATGAAGGGAACAAGGCTTACTGGTACGAGAACGGGGAAAAGCAGGGGACGGTCAATGACCCTAAAGGCGTCCGCGGGGACGGCACGGTCAGAGGACGGGAGATCTACTCCCCCTACTTAGACTTCTCGCTGGGGCCTCAGACCGCCGCAGGCTGGTACTGGCTGGATGCCTGTTATGACGGTGCCAAGGCGGTGGATAAGGAAGTCTGGCTGCCCTATGTATTCCAGGGGGAAAAGGAAGGCTCTACCCCGGGCAAGTGGGTCAGGTACAACCTCAACGGCACGATGATCAAGGGCTGGTACAGTGTGTATGAAGCATACGGGAGATGGTATCCGGACCAGATGGGAAATCGTTATTACTATGATCCGATCACCGGCGCCATGGCCAAAGGATACCGGGAAATTGACGGGACTTTGTATCATTTTGACGAGGTCACCGGCGTGCTGGACGCGGATGATGGCTGGAAACAAGTGTATTACGAACTGTACAATGAAGCGGCAAAGGAGTGGCAGGCTGCAAACCCGGAAGAAGACTTCCTGATCAGCACGACGGTCATGTATCTCGATTGTGACGCGGTGCCGGAACTGCTTGTGGAAATATGCGGAACAAAGCACAACAGCGATCTTGTTCTGTATGGGATCCGCAATGGCAAGGCAGTGGAACTGATGAATCTGAACAAAGAACTGGATCAGGATGCTCATCGCGGGTATCAGATTTTCGGCACTTCGGCAGGAAACAGCTTCCTGATCGGCGCAAACAAGGAAAATCATTATGAAGAATGGCTCTGCCATATTGAAGGGGACCACGTGGTGATTGAGCATGCCGGCAGTTTTGACGAACTGGACAGCCATGCAAACGCGGTCATTGACGGGAAAGACGTCACAGTAGAAGAGTATACGGAAGTGATGAAGAGCAGCCTGCGGCAGGAAATGCAGAGCGGCGGCAATCTTGATTTCTTTATCGACAAGGACTATGAAGAAACCCTGAAGCCGGGAAGGTTTAAGCCGACAGTGTGACCAACCATCTCATCATTGACCTGTATCCCGACCATACTTCGAAAGTGACGTTCTGCTCATTGACGGATCATGATCAGGTGCAGAGCCAGGCGGAAGGCATCTGGCGCTCGCAAGGGTATCTGCCCTCCGGGGAGAAAGCAAAGCAGTCAGTTATCATCTATGACAGTGCGTCAAAGCTTCGTTATAACCTGGTGGATGATGAGACCCTGGAATATATGGGCTATCACTACACCCGTACGGAAACATACGAATAAGACATCGGGCCGGCTTCTGCCGGCCCTTTTTGCCTTCTGTCTGTCAATGACAAACCCTCGTCATGAATTGATGCA
>JAFWCP010000377.1 GCA_017536845.1 Solobacterium sp.
AGCGGCATTGGCCGTCATGCAGCTGAAGGCACGCTTCCAGCCGTATCTCCATGAGCTGTTTGTCTGTGACGACATCGCCTTTGCCCCACGGCGGCCAAAGCTCTATGACCTTGTCATAGCATCCTGTGAAATGGCGCATGAAGAAGATATCCCCTGGTTCACGGTCGGCCCGTACCTCAGCGAAGAAGATCTTGCCGCCCTTCAGCATTTCTTCGAGCGGATCCCGTAAAACCTCATTCTCCGGCAGCGTCTTTTCCCGCCAGCATGGCCCCGTACAGGCCGGCGTCATCGCCGAACTGCGACATCGCGGTCACGATATCCGGGTCAGTCATATAGCCTTTCGCCTTGGTGAGCACCTTTTCGACATACCAGGGGTTGTTGACGGCGATGGAGCCGCCGATGACATAGATGTCCGGGTCAATGATGTAATAGATATTGGCAATGCCCCTTGCCAGCATTTCGGATGTCTTTTCAAGGATTGCAGCTGCTTTTACATCTCCCTGGTCATACAGAGCAAACAGGTCGCGGGCAAACAGATGGCGGCCGAACGCTTCGGACGCAATGCGCTCCATGGCGGCCCCGCCGGCAATCTCATTGAGCGAGCCGGGATTGGCCGAGCCATGATGGTAGGGGTCATCGCTGACGATGACATTGTAGAATTCGGCCGTATTGCAGTGGGCGCCGTTGATCAGCTCCCCCTTATAGACGAAGGATCCGCCCATGCCGGTCGACATGCCGAGAAAGACAACGGCGTCATAGCCTTTGCCGGCGCCCAGGCGGGCTTCCGCCAGCCCGGCCAGGTTGCCGTCGTTGTTTACCGCCGCCGGCCGGCCGGTTTTTTCCTGCACCCAGCGGACGATTTCGAAATTGCCCCAGCCGTACAGGTTGGGCGGGTTGAGGATCTTCCCGTGTTTCAGATCCAGCGGCCCGGGCGAAGCGATGCCGTACGCCCTGATGTCATACCCTTTCACATAGTCCAGCAGCCTGGCCATGTTCCTTTCCCCGCCCAGGCTGCGGTCGTTGGCAGTCTTAAAGACAGCCGCCAGCGTTCCGTCATCGTCAAAGACGCCGATTCTCAGCTGGGTGCCGCCGATGTCAATTCCTGCATATGTCATGATGTTCTCCTCCTGCTGCTGTTTTTATTATACCTGCAGGCAGCCATAAAGAATACCTTTGCGGAAAAACAGAAAAAAACAGCTGCGCATGACAGCTGCTCTGTAGATGAATTCTGATCAGGCGTCAATGGTGGAAATCCGCAGGGTGATTTCCTCCAGGACGTCAAGCAGGGCCTCCACCGTGTCAAGCGAGGTGAAGATCGTCGTGTTGTTTTCGACCGCGCACATGCGGATCAGGGCGCCGTCGTTGGCTTCGCTGGTGCGGCGGACGTCCCTGGTATTGATGAGATACGCGATATGGCCCTGGCGGATGGCGCCGGGAATGTCCTCGGGATCCTCACTGATCTTCTTGCGGATGTGGGTGCGGATGCCGTTCTTCTTGAGGAATTCCGCCGTGCCGCGGGTTGCCTCGATGTTGAAGCCGAGGTTGTAGAACCGTCTGATCAAAGGCAGTGCTTCTTCCTTGTCGTCATCGGCGATGGTCGCAAAGACAGTGCCGTAGTTGCGCAGGTTCATGCCTGAAGCCTGCAGGGCCTTGTACAGGGCACGGTACAGGCGGTCGTCATAGCCGATGGCTTCACCGGTGGATTTCATTTCCGGCGACAGGTAGGCATCAAGGCCCTTGATCTTGTTGAAGGAGAAGACCGGCACCTTGACATAGTAGCGCTTCTTCTCATCCGGGTAGATGTCAAACAGGCCCAGTTCTTTAAGGCTCTTGCCAAGGATCACTTCCGTGGCGATGTCGGCCAGCGAATAGCCGGTCGCCTTGGACAGGAACGGTACCGTACGGGACGACCGTTG
>JAFWCP010000033.1 GCA_017536845.1 Solobacterium sp.
GAAGGGATCAGCAGCAGGTAAAAGGCTGTCTTCTGCCGGTTGCATAAGAACAGGTTCTTGCATATCGTCGCCTGCAGGGTCTTGTCAATTTCATCGCAGATTTCCATGTTCGCGGCCGGCTCATGGTCGATCCGCTGATAGGGAATGCCAAGCCGGTCAAGAAGGTCATATACCCTGATTTCCCTTGCCTGCCGGTGGCTGATGTCGGCCGGCCTTCCTTCGTAAATCGTCAGTGCCATTGTCATCTCCTTTTTTTTATCTTCGAGATTATACCATGATCAGACAATCAGCCTGCGGTATGACAAGGTTTCGTGTAAAATAATGTGGGGAGACTTTTATGGATGACAGAATTGAAGCGATTCAGGTCAAGGGGGCAAGAGTCCACAACCTGAAGAATATTGACGTAGAAATACCATTGCACCAGATCACTGCCATAGCCGGGGTATCCGGTTCCGGCAAATCTTCTCTGGCCTTGGGCGTCCTGTATGCGGAAGGATCCCGGCGCTATCTGGAATCCCTGTCCACCTATACCCGCCGGCGCATGACCCAGGCGGAAAGGGCGGACGTGGATGAGGTGCTGTATGTGCCGGCAGCCCTGGCCCTGCATCAAAGGCCATCCGCCGGCGGCATCCGTTCCACCTTCGGCACCGGGACGGAGCTGCTCAACAGCCTGCGGCTGATGTATTCAAGGCTGGCTTCGCACCGCTGTCCCAACGGCCACTATGTAAAACCATCACTGGCGGTGGCGGCCGGGCAGGAGCTTGTGTGTGATGTATGCGGCGAGCACTTCTATGCCCCGGGGGCGGAAGATCTTGCCTTCAACAGCGGCGGTGCCTGCAAATGCTGCGGAGGGACGGGGATTGTCCGTACCGTAAACATGGCCTCGCTGGTACCGGATGAAAGCCTGACCCTGGAGGAAGGGGCGGTGGCACCATGGAATTCCCTGATGTGGTCATTGATGACCGATGTCTGCTGGGAAATGGGTGTCCGCACGGATGTCCCGTTCCGTGATCTGACGGAAAAGGAAAAAGAGATTGTCTATGACGGGCCGATGGAAAAAAAGCACATCATCTACCGGCCGAAGAATACCGACAGCCCGACGTTTGCGGAAATGGATTTTACGTATTACAGCGCAAAGGCGACGGTGTTAAATGCCTTGAACAAAGTCAAGGATGAAAAAGGCATGAAGCGGGTGGAGAAGTTCCTCAAGGAAGATATCTGCCCGGAATGCGGCGGCACAAGGCTGTCGGAAGAAGCCAGAGCCCCGAAGGTTCAGGGGCTGTCTTTGGATCAGGTCTGCACGATGCCGTTAGGAGAGCTGCACGAATGGGTCAAGGGTGTTCCCGCATCATTGCCGGCAGAAATGCGGCCGATGGCACAGCGGATCGTGGAGGCTTTTACCGACAACGCCGAAAGGCTGCTGGCCCTGGGATTGTCTTATCTTTCCCTGGACAGATCTTCTGTTACCCTTTCCACCGGTGAAAGGCAGCGCATGCAGCTGGCAAGAAGCGTCCGTAACCGCACGACAGGTGTCCTGTATGTGCTGGATGAACCTTCCATCGGCCTCCATCCGGCCAACCTGGAAGGTTTGATCCGGGTAATGCATGATCTGAAAAACGACGGCAATTCCGTCGTCCTGGTGGACCATGATACAAGGCTGCTGAAAGAAACGGATTATATGATTGAAATGGGGCCTGAAGCCGGCCTCAACGGCGGCAGGGTCATTGCCAGAGGAAGCATTGCCGAAGTGGAACAGGATCCATCTTCTGTCATCGGCCCGTACCTGAATGATTCGAAAAGGCCCGCAAGAAAACATGACGTCGGCCTGTTTGCAAAAGGCGAAATCTATCTGGCAACGGATGCCATCCACACCGTTCAGCCGCTGGAAGTCAGGATTCCCAAAGGCGTCCTGACCGTGGTGACCGGTGTTTCCGGCTCCGGCAAGACAACGCTGGTCCTGGAAAGCCTGGTGCCGGCATTGTCAGCCATGTTAAAAGGCGAGAAGCTGCCTGCACATGTAAAGGAAATCAGGGCCGAAGGCATTGAACACGTCAAGCTGATCGATGCTGCCCCGATCGGGATGAATGTCAGATCCACTGTGGCCACCTATGCCAACGTGCATGACGAGCTGCGCAAGATTTATGGCCGCTCCAAAGATGCGAAAGCGTATGGATACAAGGCATCTGATTTTTCCTACAACACCGGGTCTTTACGCTGCCCGGTCTGTGACGGCACCGGGGTGATCAGCCTGGATGTGCAGTTTCTGCCGGATGTGAACATTCCCTGTCCCGACTGCCGCGGCTCCCGCTACAGCCGGCAGGCCGCAAAGATCAAAGTGCTGAACAAACAGGGGGAAAGTGCGTCCCTGCCGGAACTGATGGATATGGATGTCAGCACGGCCCTTTCCTTCTGCAAGGATATGAAATCTGTTTCGGCACGGCTGCAGGTGCTGCAGCAGTTAGGCCTTGGCTATCTGACGCTGGGCGAAGAAACACCCGGCCTTTCCGGCGGCGAAGCGCAGCGGTTAAAGCTGGCGGATGAAATCGGCAGGGTGCAGGACAACGCCGTCTTTGTCTTTGACGAGCCGACCATCGGCCTGCATCCGAAGGATGTGGAAACGCTGCTGGACGTCTTTGACGCATTGATTGAAAACGGGGCCACCGTCATTGTCATCGAGCATGATGCCGATGTCATACGGTCAGCTGACTACCTGGTCGATCTGGGACCCGGCGGGGGAAAAGAAGGCGGCCGCATTGTTGCCTGCGGAACTGCTGAGGATTTGAAAAACAATAAGGAAAGCATTACGGGGAGATATTTATGAAAAAGTTTCTGATACAGGCTGTCCTGCTGGCGCTGGAAGGTATTCTGGCCTTCTTCTCTTTCAGCAATCATATGATGATTGCCGCTGTTCTGTTTGCGCTGCTGTGCGTGCTGTCGCTGGCCGCCATGGTGTATGGGCTGGCCAGTGAAAGGGGAAAGGGATTGGCCATTGCCATGATCGTCATCGGCTTTCTGGCTGCGGCACTGCCGTTTCTGGTTTCCGTCGTCCTGTATGAAGTCACCTTCACGGGACATATCAACACGCCGATGCCGTCTGACTATTACCGCGGCCTGACCCAGGAAAGGGTGATGTTCAATGACCATTTCGGAGTCCTCAGCTATACGGAACCGACGCAGGAGGAGGTGGTCATCGTCGCCCATGGCAACGGCAGCGGCTATCTGGCCTATCTGGATGTCATCGAATACTTTGCCAAAGAGGGATA
>JAFWCP010000378.1 GCA_017536845.1 Solobacterium sp.
AGCTGATGCATCAGGTCGGACCGTATGATGAAAAGGTTGGTGAGATGGTGCGGGAATTCGAAACGAAAATTGAAGCACTGGCCGAAAGGCTGGGCAGTGATACAGGATTGCTGGTGATTGCCGACCACAGCCAGGTGCCGGTAGAAACCGTTGACCTGAGCATGGAAAAAGATCTGGCGGATTGCCTGTACCGGCGGCCGTCCCTGGAAGGAAGAGCAATGACCTTCTTTGTCAAAGAGGATTGTCGGCAGACATTTGCCAGGCTGTTTACCGAACGTTACGGGGACAGGTTCAATCTCATGAGCCACGCGAAAGTGATGGAAACAGAACTGTTTGGAACCGGAAAGCCGCATGAGCGTTTTGAGAAATTTATCGGTGATTACCTTGCCGTAGCCATCGCCAATACGCAGTTTGTCTTCGGGAAAAAGAAGGTCACCATGGGCAATCATGCCGGCGGGACGGAAGAAGAGGCCATGGTGCCTTTGATTCTCTATCCTTATTTATAAATAAGGCATGTTCCTTCAGGAAACAGACATGAAACAGTTCGTGCGCTGATACGCAGTTCTGTTATAATATTGCATATGCGAATTTTAAGAAGATTGTTATTTGCCTGCCTGCTTGCGGTAAGCGGGTGTGTGCAGAATTCCTCGTCACTTCGGCAAAGTTCTTCGGTACAGGAGAGCGAAATACAGATTGACAGGGATGTATATGACAGCTTTGCGGCTGATACGGAAAACCGGAAAAGCCCGGCAAGCTATGTCGCTGCTGTACAGACGCTGTATACCCTGACCTATACGGATACGGCGCTGGAAAAGTTCGGCATGGATGCGGTCCTGGAGGTTGAGGATTCTTCCGCGAAATTTTCTCATTATATGGATGTCAACGGCGTCAGCCTGCATATGCAGGGATGGTATGAAGACGGACGTCTTTACAATGATTACAATGGCCTGAAGTATTATGAGGACATGAAGCTGGATGATGTCAGACAGCTGCTCATTGTACCGCTGGATCCTGCTGTTTTCAGCCAGGATGCCATCAAAAGCATATCTGTGACTGCAGACGGGGAAGAAAAGACGTATACCCTGGTGCTGACGGAGAAGGCACAGAAAGAGTATTTCCTGAAGCGGTATGACTTCTATGGTGTTGATGAATTCAAAAACTACCGGATCACGGATAACAGGATTGTTGTCAGATATGATGCAGAGGGCAGGTATCTTGGTGAAGATGTGACCTTCCTGGTGGAACTGCAGATCAATGATGAAACGGTAACGCTGAAGTATGAAAGCACACTGAAGTACAGCGGCCTTGATGAAACCCATGTCGCATCGTCAGAAGTATCAGAAGAAGAACTTGCGGCCTATATCAATTACCAGGACATTGACCCCAATGCCATCATCGGTGAAGAAGGGGTTGATGATACGCCGGAAGAAACCGTCAGGGCAACATTTGAAAAACGTCTTGTCAGCAGGCTTGGGTATGAAAAGACCGGCGAGGGCAAGTATGAAGCCACTTTCAATGATACGGAAGGCTATACGATTGACTTCAATAACAGCCAGTTCACCTATTCAAACCATTCCATCGTCTATGTCTATAACTGGCATGGCGATGTCGGGGCAATGGGCGGCTGTACCGTCTATCTGCGGGAAGGCACGCAGAATCCCTCCTGCAAGGAGGAAACTGTCGAAACCATTCAGGAAGTCAAACGGTATCTGGAAATGGAACTGTATTACTGCGGATTGTCCTTGGAGGATCTGCAGAACGAATCGTAAAGGAGAAAGAATATGAGAGCGGTTATCTCGGTTGTGGGCAAAGACAGGCCCGGCATTCTTGCATTTGTAGCGAACCACTGCGCTGTCCGCAATATCAACATTGTGGATGTAACGCAGAAGGTTCTGCAGGATATGTTTACCATGATCATGATTGTGGATATCCCCGAGGACATGGAGAATTTCCACATTGTTGCGGAACAGCTGGAAGCAGCCGGCGATTCGCAGAAACTGAAGATCCACGTCATGCATGAGGATATCTTCGAGGCAATGCATACAATCTGAAGGATGGGTTATGAAAGCAAGCATGGGTGATAACATTCTTGAGACCATACGCATGATTGATGAAGAGTGTCTGGATATCCGTACGGTTACGATGGGGATTTCTCTTTTGGACTGCGCGGATACAGATATCGATAAGGCATGTCTCAAGATTTATGATAAACTTTTAGCGAAGGCGAAAGACCTGGTGAAAACAGCCAGGGATATTTCCCGGGAATACGGCATCCCGATCATCAACGAAAGGATTTCGGTGACGCCGATTTCCCTGCTGCTCAGCGTCAGCGGCGGGGATCCGGTCAAGTACGCAAGAACGCTTGACCGGGCTGCGAAGGATCTCGGCATCAATTTCATCGGCGGTTATTCAGCCCTGGTGCAGAAGGGGATGACCAAAGGCGACAGGGATCTGATTGCCTCGATTCCCCGGGCCCTGGCGGAAACGGAAATTGTCTGTTCCAGCGTCAACGTTGGATCCACCAAGTCCGGCATCAACATGGATGCCGTTCAGCTGATGGGCGCTGTGGTCAAAGAATGCGCTGAACTGACGAAGGACAACAGCTGTTTCGGTCCGGCCAAGCTTGTCGTTTTCTGCAACGCGGTGGACGACAATCCGTTTATGGCAGGTGCCTTCCATGGCATTACCGAAGCTGACTGCGTCATCAACATCGGTGTCTCCGGCCCGGGCGTTGTGCGTAACGCGATCAAGGAAGCCGGTGTCCACGCCAGCATGGATGAGATTGCGGAAACCATCAAACGGACAGCCTTCAAGATTACCCGTATGGGCCAGCTTGTCGGTTACGAAGCCAGCCGCAGGCTCGGCGTGCCCTTCGGCATTGTCGACCTCTCCCTGGCACCGACCCCGGCAGTGGGTGATTCCGTCGCCCAGATCCTGGAGGAAATCGGCCTGGAAATGACCGGCGGCCCCGGGACAACAGCGGCTTTGGCCATGCTGAATGACGCGGTGAAAAAAGGCGGCGTCATGGCATCAAGCAATGTCGGCGGCTTAAGCGGTGCGTTTATCCCGGTATCGGAAGATGCCGGCATGATCGCGGCTGCAGATGCGGGTGTGCTGACCATCGAAAAGCTTGAGGCAATGACAGCGGTCTGCTCGGTCGGCCTGGACATGATCATCGTGCCGGGTGATACGACAGCGGAAACACTGAGCGCCATCATCGCGGATGAAGCTGGCATCGGCATGATCAACAACAAGACAACCGCATGCCGCCTGATCCCGGCCATCGGGAAAAAGGAAGGCGACCGGCTGTCATTCGGCGGTCTGCTCGGAGAAGGACCGGTGATGCCGGTCAAGAAGACAGACGCGACCATTATGATACAAAGAGGCGGCAGGATTCCTTCGCCGATCCATAGTTTGAAGAACTGAGTGGGAGAAAGTTATGACTGTTTATTCACAGGATGAAATCAGAGAGCTTCTGATCCGGGCCAGCAATTATGATCGTGAAGCAATGGGCACAATACTGAAGAGCTATGCGACACAGCTGTTCTTTATTGCCCGCCTATATCAGAGGGACAAACGGCTGGCAAAGACCATCGAAGAGAATACCTTCCGCAAGATCTTCCAGCAGGCGGCCCAGGGCGCTGTGGAATCGGACTGCGAAGCGTGGATGACCGACATGCTGAAGAAGGAGATGCTGAGAAGCGTCATGCCGCTGATGGAACTAGGCCATACGTTTGACAGCTATACGGAAGCGGATGAAGTTGCGGCCAAGAATGTCAGACTGCCGGATACAACCGCCCAGAAACAGGACTGGATCCTGCAGCTGCTCGATGTGCTGAATAAGGAAGAACGGGTTGTCTTTGCCCTGCATTTCTATGACCACAAGAGCATCGTCGACACAGCTTCGGAAGCCCTGCTGACAGTAGGATCAGTCAAGAGCTATCTTTCTTCCGGCAAGCAGAGGCTCATGGAAGCAAACTATGATTTAGGTTTGCTGCTGGCACTGATCGAAGACGTCAACCCCAATGTGGAAATCACGGCAACCTTTGCCCGTCCTGAAGACAAGGCGCCGGTCGTTACCGGCGGGCTGAACATCGATTCCGTATCCCGGCCCAAAACTGAGCAGGATGTGGTAAATACGATTTCGGAAGGCGATACACTGCAGATTGAGAAGCGCAAGCGGCAGACAACCCAGAAGATTGACCTGGAACAGCTGCAGGCGCATGATATCACCGAAAATGATGAAGAAGATGGCGATGACGATTATGACTGGGACGATGATGATTACGAAGGCCCGGACAAGAAAACCGTCGGCATCATTATCCTGCTGGTCTGCCTGATCCTGATGGCAATCGGCTGCTTCGCCTATTATTTCTTCTTTATGTGAGAAACGGATGTCTGAAAAGACATCTTTTTGATTGTTCAGAAATGAAAACATTTTCATGAAAACGAATGAAAATTACCTTGACAGCAATACCGCGCAATACTATAATGCTTGGCGTGAGAATAAAGGCGCATTGGATGATCAGTAGCTGAAGAAAGAACGACTGCACAGAGTCCTCTTCAGAGAAAGGCATTGATGCCGAAGTGTTGTCAGGCTGTGAGGGGCAATGCTGGATGTGCGGGAGAAGACCTGCATGTCTGTCACACGGGTGTGTGGAGCGTTATTCCCCGATGACTGGATGGAACAGGCACGCACACCTTGGATTGCGTGTCTTTATTTTTGAAGAAAACGGAGGTCAGGAAAAATGAAGATTGGAATTTACGGCTACGGCAACCTCGGCAGAGGCGTAGAAACTGCCATCAAGGCAAACGCGGATATGGAACTGGCAGCAGTGTTTACAAGAAGAAATCCGGAAGGTCTGAAGATCAATACCGAAGGTGTTCCGGTTGTCAGTGCTGCTGAGGTAAAAGAGTGGAAGGACAAGATTGATGTGCTGGTGATCTGCGGCGGTTCGGCTACCGACCTTCCGGAAATGACGCCGGCGCTGGTGAAGGATTTCAACGTCATTGATTCCTATGACAACCATTCCAGCATCCCTGCCCATTATGCAAAGGTCAACGAAGCTGCAGAAGAAAGCGGCCACGTTGCGGTCATTTCCTGCGGCTGGGATCCGGGTTTATTCTCTGTGGCAAGAATCTATGCCAACAGCACCCTGCCTAACGGCAAGGATTACACCTTCTGGGGCAGAGGCGTTTCCCAGGGCCATTCCGACGCTATCCGCAGAATCCCCGGCGTGCTGGATGCCAGACAGTATACAGTACCGGTGGAAGCATCTCTGGCCAAGGTCAGAAACGGCGAAAATCCGGAACTCACCACCCGTGAGAAGCATACCAGAGAGTGCTATGTCGTGGCGGAAGAGGGTGCTGACCTGAAGGCAATCGAGGAAGCAATCGTCACCATGCCGGCTTACTTTGAACCGTATGATACGACTGTCCACTTCATCTCCATGGAAGAACTCAAGACCAGCCATGCCGGCCTGCCCCATGGCGGATCCGTCATCCGTACCGGGGAAACTTCCGAAGGCGTAAAACAGGTCATTGAATTCAAGCTGGATCTGGATTCCAACCCGGAATTCACCGGCTCAGTCCTTGTTGCCTATGCAAGAGCTGTCAGCCGTATGGCCGCAAGAGGGGAAACAGGCTGCCGGACAGTCTTAGACATTGCCCCGAAGGATATCTACGCCGGTACGTATGAGGAACTGCTGGCGCATATGTTATGATCTGTGAAAACCTGACAAACGAAAACGGCATCCTGCACATCGGCGGGGTATCTGTAAAGGATCTTGTCGAGGAATACGGCACCGGCCTGTATATCATGGATGAAGACAGGATCCGGACAAAGTGCCGGATGTATACCCAGGCCATGAAAAAGTACTTTGCCGGAAAGGCAATGGCATGCTATGCCTCCAAGGCAGCCAGCTTCAAAAGAATCTACCAGATTGTTTCTGAAGAAGGCATGGGGGTGGATGTCGTCTCATCCGGAGAAATCTATACAGCCTTAAAAGCCGGCATCTCCCTGGACCATGCGGCTTTCCATTCCAACAACAAAACGGATTGGGATATCCGCTTTGCGATGGAAAACAACATCGGTTATTTTGTTGTCGATAACAGAGAAGAACTGGATGCCATCAATGCAGTTGCCAAAGAAATGGGCAAGGTGCAGAACATCCTGTTAAGGCTGACCCCGGGCATTGACCCGCATACCTTTGCGGCGGTGGCCACCGGCAAGGTGGATTCCAAGTTCGGCACAAGCATTGAAACCGGCCAGGCAAAGGAACAAACAGATTATGCCCTGTCCTTGAAGAACATCCATCTGACCGGCTTCCATTGCCATGTCGGCTCACAGGTATTTGATTCGGATGTCTTCATCGACGCGGCAAAGATCATGCTTGCCTTTATCGCTGAAGTGAAGAAAGACCTTGGCTTTGAAGCTTCGGTTCTCGACCTTGGCGGCGGCTTTGGCGTACGGTATACCGAAGATGACCCGTATCTGGACATTGATACGGAAATCAGCAGGCTGGCAGATGTCATTCATGGAGAATGCGCAAAACACAGTCTGGAAGTTCCGGAAATCTGGATGGAACCGGGACGGTCCATTGTCGCAGATGCAGGCATCACCGTGTATACGGTCGGCACCGTGAAACGGATCCCGGGGTATAAAAACTATGTTTCCATCGACGGCGGCATGACCGACAATCCCCGCTATGCCCTGTATCGTTCGAGATATACGGTGCTGGCGGCAGAAAAGCTGGATGAACCCTGTGACTTCAGATGCTCGCTGGTCGGGCGCTGCTGTGAATCGGGAGATATTATTCAGGAAGATATCCTGCTGCCGTCATCTGTCCAGAGAGGAGATCTGATCGCAGTATGCACAACCGGGGCATACAACTATGCCATGGCTTCCAATTACAACCGGATCGCAAGACTCCCGATTGTCATGGTAAAAGACGGAAAGAGCTATCTTGCCGTCAGAAGGGAATCCCTGGAAGATATCGTCAGAAATGATGTCTGAGAACCCTTCGCTCAAATCAATTCAGACAGAAGAAAGAGGCTGCGGAACCTGGTATACCAGGCCGCAGCCTTTTGAATTGAAGAAGCACACGTTTTATTCAATCATCAGAACAAGGCGCTGGCCACATTCGATCATTTCAATGTAATCTTCTGTGATGAAGTCATCCATGTGGAGTACCTTCCCAAGATCTTCTTCCTGACTTGATGCAAGAATGATTCCTTCTCCTTTGGTAAAGATAATTGGCTGACTGAATCTGGCAGCATGGAACTCTGGATGTTCCTCAGAATAAATACGGAATACGGAATTTTCTGCTGTCAGCAGGCTGACAGGACAGCGCGACGCTCGAAGCTGCACAAACCTCAGTAAACCTTCATTGATCTCAGTCTGGAAATAATACTCTGCATTGTTGTCGAGCATGAATCCATCGGCACGATTCGGGCTTGTAACCCATTGACCATCATGGTAATACTGCCTGAGGATTGAATAGGAAGCATCCTCATCAGCATGGCTAAGATGAAGCCGGTAATAGGTAAAGACAGCGCCGGCTGATTGATCAGGCAGCAGAATATCAGCTTTTTTCTGCAGACTGTCTGCCAGGTCATGATAGGAAATCATTTCAATTTGAGTAGGCAAGCATTCATCACCTTTGGAAATCACTTCATCCGGAACATGGCGGTCCAGAATATCAAGCATCCTCAGGGAACCAGCATAATGATAATACCGGGCAGGGTTAACAACGTCGCTGATGACGATGGTGTCGGCATCAGATATCAGCCTTTCATTGCCCTGGCTGTCCGTAAAACGGCAGTATACGGAAAAAAAGAATGGCCGACGGAGTTTTCTGTTTCCCTGACAGATACAGCTGTGAGTTCGTTCATCAGAGCCTGGATTTCATCTGGGTTGTCAAGTTTGATATAAGCTCCTGATCCATTTTCATAGCGCAGATCAGCCTCAAACTGTATCGGATCAATCTGAATCAGTTCAGTGATTTTCAATGCATTATCCGTTGCAGCAATTTCAGATGTGACACTCTCCGGAACGGCAGAGGATTCAGCTGATGGAACAGACAAGCCGACACAACCGACAGTAAATGCTGTAAGTAAAAAGGGCAAAAAATGATATTTCATAAAGAAACTCCATTATTTGATCATAGAGGTTAAAGCTTGTCAATACAGATAAATATCTGTGCAAACACCATAGATCCAGAAGTATGTAGGATGATCGTTTGCCGGATGCCAGATGATGTTGACATAGTTTGCAGAGGTAATAAGAGGATCCCGACAGATGAGGTAGTCAGTTGATCCATAAATCACGCCTGTTACAGGCATCGTATGGAGCAATGATCCCAGTCCGCCGGATGGATAAGGCATTTGTCCGACCATAACAATGGAAGGCCGTCCGTAAACAATATTGATTCTGATTGTATCGATCAAGTTGTAATACGGGGCAGTATAACCCGCAGGAGTCCATGAACAGTAAAACGATCCTGAAAATGAGTGGCTGCCCAGGCTGGATACATAGGAAGTCAAACCATTCTGCAAGTCAACCAGGCCCACATTGCCTTGTCCGATGTAATTTGATATGAGCTGGTTTGCCAGCGTTGTGCCGGTGAAAGGGAGGTCATTGAATCCTTTGTGCTCTTTCCAATACTGCAGAACCATGGCAGCACTGGTTGCAGCACAGGAATTTCCTGTTGGCTGATGAATGAAAGTCATTGCGGGACTTAGGGTATATGCAGCAATTCTGGTATGGTTTAACGGATCTGGATGAACAGATGACGCTGTTTTTCTGGCAGGCAGATCGCTGATTGTGCAGATTTCCTGCGTTATGATATTCTCAAAACTGCTCTCTTTCACCTTCCTGAAATAGCTTCTTAAGCCAAGATAATACAGTTTTTCATCCGGAAAGCTCAAATCATAATCATCAGTGAATTCTGATACATAGAATTTTTCCCCAAATTCAGCAACCTGAATGTATCCGACACTGTCTGAATCTGCAATGATGGCGAGTACACCATTTTGTGTATCATCTGGTGAAAAACCGGGATGAACTCTTGGATTTCCATGGCAGTATAATCTTGACCATCAATCTGGCAGGAACGTAGTTCTGCTAAAAACTGAGCAGCATACTGCATTGCCGCTGAATCGGCTTTTTTTGAAACATTGATTGTCTGGAATCTGGGCAATCAGTAAAAACGCAGAAACTGCTGTCTTCAAGATTCTCATTTTATACCTCCTTCATAGAATAATGAAACACGGGATCATTTTGACCTGATTGCAGCCATGATAGATGCGGCAATTTCATATAAGGGATCTTTAACAGATTTTAGCATGATTACGAAAGAGTAAACAGGATATCGCGACTCAGCAAGCAATGAAATACATGTATATGCACTGAACGGTAAGAAAATGATGATTTACTGCCTTTTTCAGGGTGCGGGAACCTGAGAACCTGATAAACTGAATCGGTATCGGAATAGCGGCAGTGAATTCTGATATCAGACAATAGATTCTGCAGTACGACGCAAACTTGTAATCGAAAAACAAAAGAGGAATTTTTGTGGAATAAGTAGTAAATGATTCTGCAGCAATGATATAATCAAAGATATGATAGGTAGAATTAAAGTGGCAGTGATTGATGACACCGAATCTGATATTTGGAAAATAGCACACCTGGTCAGAAGAGCAATCCCAGAATGCGAAGTTGACAGTTATCTGAACCTGCGTGCATTTGTGGCTGCGAATAAAAACTATGACCTGACCATCATGGATGTGATGATCGGTGATACGAAAGCATTCAGCTTCTCGGAAATCGTTCTGGCAAGGACAGAATTCATTGTCTATGCCAGTATTGTGAAAGAAGCAATCACTCTTGCCTTTGGCCCGAAGGTACTGGGGTATCTGGTCAAAACCGATCCGGATTCTGTGAATGTGGTGAAATTGAAAGATATCTATGATAAGTATTTCAGTTCGTTCATCAACATTCCCAGAACCGACATACGGGTCAATGCCCGCAAGATCATGTATATGATTGCCAAAGGCGGGAATATATACATCCATATCGAACCGGATAAGGTGATTGAGGTAAGCCGGGTTGCGGCTAACGATATTCTTGATCTAAAGGAATACCCTTATCTGCACAGGGTAAGAAGGGGAATCATTGTTAACCTTCGGTATATCCGTTCCATGAGCGGAAATAATGTCGAAATGACCGATGGGATGAAAATTGTGCCCAGCAGAAGAGAATACAAACAGGTATTTGAATCGTTTAAAGGACAGTTTATATGAATATTGTTTGGAATGTGCTTGCAAATCTGCAGCCAGTCATTGATCTTCTGGATCTATTGGCAATTATTTTGTTTGTTTTTGCGGTCTTTTCTGATGAAAAAATTCTCGAAAATAGAGGTGACATTCTGACAACAGCGGGTGTTTTCCTGGCCTGGATCCTGTGGAATAGATATGCATATACCATTTATACCTGGCTGAAAGGGATGATTCCCATCCTTGATGGATCACCGCTGTATCAATGGATCTGGCCGCTTGCGACGATCTTCTTTGTCTGGCTGCTGATGCAGAGGAAAGCATACGGCTCAAAAAGACAGATGATAACCATGGCGGCTGTGATCTGCATTTTCCTGTGGTTTTTTGAAATCGTGTCCGAGGGAATCGGCAGTATTGGTATTTCCATTGCGTATGACAAGATGATCATGGAACGTGTATATGATCATCTGGATGATACTTTCATGTATGCTGTTTTCGAAAGCATAAGTCTATTTGGAAAAGCAGTTAAATGGACTGTCATGGCTGTATATCTGCCAAAAACAAAACAGTTTCTGGCGGACCTGATGTCGATTCGGTCTATGAACCATGCCGGAATGATGGCAGGCTTGATATTCCTGTACTGGGTGATTGCACAGGCGGATGCCTTGACGATAACCGAATTATTTGGTTTTGAAACATTGAACCACATGGCGTATGGCATACGGTGGCTGATCGTCATGCTTGTTCTTTTATTCTTATATTTACTGAAGCAGAAGTCTGAAGTCATGCAATTGAAAAACCGCGATATGATTTTGAACAGGTCTTTGGAGGAATGCGAAAAGCAGGTTGTTGATATTCAAAAGCAGGAACAGATGGTCATTGAAAACCATGTCCTTGCGGAAAGGCTTTCCACCCTTCAGAAACTGGTTGAAAAAGGAAATCAGGAGGAACTGGCTGCTTTCCTGGAGGTCTGCAGGAAGCCAATGGATGCAGAAAACAGGCAGACGGTTTACAGTGCGAACAGTGTTGTGAATGCGGTGCTGAATTATAAACAGGAACATAATCCTGAGTTTCAATTTGAAGTTCAGTCGACAATTGATAATCAATGCGGGATCCTCTCCTATGACCTGGGCATTATCGTCATGCATCTGATTGATCAGAGGCTGTCAAAGATCAGGGAAAATCAGGAAGAAAAAAAGGTTGTTCTGCATTTAAATGCGACGGAAAAAATGCTGATCATTGACATTCCGGGAGCTTTGTATGACAATAACGAAGAGAAAGAAACCATGAATTATGCCGTGGTTGACAACCTGATCAGGAAATATCATGGCCATTTCTCAGACGCAGACAGCCATTCAGAAATCAATGAAGTGATTCTGGTCAAAGAAGACAAGAAAGAAAAGGAGAAAGTATGATTCGTTTACTGAAAACCGTTGTGACGGCAGCCATGGCAGCGGCACAGATTTTTACAGCCCAGCCGGTCATCACCAAGGAGGAAATGCCGGTGCAGGCATCCCTGCAGGAAGAAAGCTATGCAAATGGAGAATATCATGCCGAGTATCTTGATGAGGATGGTGAGGCAATTGTCCTGAGCATTACCAACGGAACCATTACCCAGGGCAGCTATCAGAGTGGAGGAAACTGGTATACATGGACCAATGCCCTGGTGAGTGTATCTTACAGCGGATCTGTCATGCAGTTTCGGGCGAACTTCGCCGGTTCACAGTATGATGCCGAAATTACGAGTGTTTACAGTCCCTATAACAATATATCCTATGTTGTATCAAGTTCTCTGTCTATTCCCCGCTCTTATACAAATAATTCAACCCCGGCCAGAGCGGTTTATTCGCTGACGACAAGCCAGTATTTATGGCAGCTGGTTTTGTCCGTTCCCAAAGGAAGCTTCAACCCTACGGCATATCTTTCCAAAACTGCTCTTTCATAATCATCTTCTGGGCTGCACAGAATCCAGAGAAAAACAGCGCGGTGCATTGCATCGCGCTGTTTCTGGTTATTCAAGAAGCTTGATGAGATCTTCTTTGGAAAGGGCGGCAGAGGAAATGGACTGGTCACTTAAGATTCTCTGGAACAGTCCGGATTTTTCCTGCTGCAGAGCCAGGATTCTTTCCTCGATGGAATTTGACATGATCAGCCGGAAGACGGATACAACATTCTTCTGTCCAATCCGGTGGGCTCTGTCACTGGCCTGGTTTTCTACCGCGGTATTCCACCAGGGGTCATAATGGATAACGACATCTGCGGCAGTCAGGTTGACGCCGGTGCCGCCTGCCTTGAGTGAAATACAGAAGACAGGGACATCGTCATGCTGGAAGGATTCGACCATTTCCGCACGTTTGGATTTCGGCGTTGCACCGGTTATCAGGTGGTAGGGGATCTGTTCTTCTTCCAGGCGTTTGTTCAGGATATCCAGCATGGTTGTAAACTGTGAGAACAGCAATACTTTATGGCCGGATTCAACAGAGGTCTTCACCATTTCAATGCAGAGGTCTGTCTTGGCGGAATTGCCCTGGTAATCATTGTAAAGCAGGTCAGGATCACAGCAGATCTGTCTGAGCCTTGTCAGTTCAGCAAGGATCTGGATTCTGTTTTCCATATATTCCTTATCCGTCTTGCCGAGCAGGTCTGCTTTCAGGCTCTGTACTCTGGCGTTGTAGAGTTCTTTCTGCTCACCTTCAAGCGGTGCATAGAACACTTTTTCCAGCTTGTCCGGGAGATCCTTGAGGACATCTTTCTTCACCCTTCTCAGGACAAAGGAAGAAATCATGTGCTGGAGTTCATGGCTTGAATCTTCATCTTCTTCCCTGACAATAGGGATCTCATACAGGGAACGGAAACGACGGTAGGAGAACAGATAACCAGGCATCAGGTAATCAAAGATTGACCATAATTCCGACAGCCTGTTTTCAATCGGCGTACCGGTCAGAGCAATCTTGAAGTCGGAGCGGATGGTCTTGACTGCCTGCGATGCCTGGGTGCCGGCATTCTTGATATACTGGG
>JAFWCP010000379.1 GCA_017536845.1 Solobacterium sp.
AACATGACCTATACCAGATACAACGGCGTCCAGGTAACGGCATCGGTGACATTCCGGTATGAAGAAGCAAACGACCGATGGTCGGCCGCTTCACTCTATGGCTCTTCGACAGATGTGCCGGATGCATTCTATCTTTCCCGTCAGCAGGTGGAAGAAAGGATCAGCGCCAATACCAATACCGTACCGGATGAAGGCTTTATCTACAACGGTACGGCCGAGCCGGGCACACCGTTCGGCACGGTGCATGTCACCGGCATCACCATGGATGAAAACATCACTGTGCCTTACGGAAGCAGTGTTGTCATCAGGCCGACGGTCCTGCCGGAAAATGCGACTGACAGACGGATCACCTGGACGGGCACCAATGACGGCGTTGTCAATGCCTCAACCGACCAGAGCGGGGCTGCGTTTACGGTCAGAGGCACCAAAGAAGGCACGGCCTCCTTTACCGCCCGTACCCAGGATGGCGGCTATACGGCGACGATCAATGTCACAGTGGTGAAATACCCGGTGGAAAGCATTGAAATCGAAGGCGGGGACAAGACCATCAGGCAGGGACAGTCTGATGACCTGAACGTCCTCTTTACACCGGAATATGCGGCAGATAAAAATGTAACCTATACCTCCTCTGATACCGCGACGGTCAGGATTACCGGCAGTGCAGCCAAAGGCTATCAGGTATACGGTGTCAAGGTCGGCGAAGCCCAGGTCACGGCGACATCGGCAAACGGGAAGACGGATACCATCACGGTCACGGTGGAACCGCAGGAAGCAGAAGGCATTGCTTTCAATGAAAGTGAATATGACATCAGCCTGAATGCAAACAGGTATCTGTACTTCACCTTCACGCCGACAATCGTTACCGATAAAACCGTCACGGCTGTCTCGGCGGATACCGGGATTGCCAGGGTTGTCAGTACCGGAACTTCGTATGTATATGTCAAAGGCGTCGGTGTCGGCCGGACGACGATTACCGTAACGACTGCCAACGGCATCAGCGCTTCATGCACGGTCAATGTCATGCCTGTCCCGGTGGAATCCATCGCGTTCCGCCAGAGCAGCTATGAGATCGTGGACATGAAGAACACCAGCCTGATGCTCACCATCCTGCCATCGAATGCGTCGGATAAATCCTATACCGTCTCCTTCAGCGATCCTGACATTCTGGAGGTATGGGAAAAGAATGCGAACTATGTCAACGTCCAGCCGAAAAAAGCCGGGAAGACGGATGTCACGGTAACCACCGCCAACGGCCTTTCAGCCACAACGACGGTGACGGTTGAACCGGTTGTTCCGAAAATGAAGTTCGGGTCATTACTGCTGAGCGGGCAGATTGGCGTGGTGTTCTATATGTACCAGCCCGATCCGGATTTCTCCTACAATGGTCCGTACATTGACTGCCGGAACAGCACCATGGACTTTACCGTTTCAGGCATTGACGGAAAGACGGAAACCGGTGTGCAGTCAACCATGACCTACAGGCTGAACGGCACGACATATTATGGCTATGTGTGCCGGATCAATTCCATCCAGATGGCGGATGACATTGAAGCTGTTTTCCATTATAAGGACGATGGAGCAGACAAGACGCTCACATATCATTACAGCGCGAAAGAGTATCTGGAAACAGCACAGGAGATGGAATTTGATGAAACCACCACGGCGCTGTATCATGCGCTGGCGGATTACGGCCATCATGCCCAGGTCTATCTGTCTGAAATCAAGGGCTGGACGGTCGGTTCTGACCATGGAGAGATGGATATGCTGTTTACGGAAAGCTATGATGCCGCTGCGATCAAAGCAGCGACAGATGGAAATGTGCTCTCAGGCCATATGACCGGAGGAATTCAGGATGCCAGTTTCTCGCTGGTGCTGGATTCCGGTACAGGCATCTACCTGTATCTCAAACCGGCTGATGGGTATGCCGGTGCCTTAACGGCTGATACAGAGGGGAACGACCTGCCGGTGATGAAAGTGAACGGCTGGTACCGGATCGAGCTTGCGGACATTGCCGCACATGAACTGAGCAAGACCTTCCATGTGCTGATCCATATGGATGAGTATGAAGACGCATATATCGATGCTTCCGCATTCTCTTATGTAAATGCCATCCTGGACACAGATCCTGACAATGTGAAAGCTGTGAACACTGTCTGCTCGCTGTATACTTACAGCGCGGCAGCAGATGCGTACAAGGCAGCACATTAAGGACATGCTTCCATGACAAAAGGTGATAATCCCAAAAGGAATTATCACTTTTTTTCTTTTTTTTTCGGTCGTTTCTGATATTTCCGACTATATAGAAAGTGAGGGTGTGCGTCACTCTGAGCTCTTAAGCATGTTCTGATGCCGTTTTACAGGCTGTTCTTCAGGCGGTCAGGCGCCTGACCGGCAGGAAAGAACTGTCCTGTCTGATTGGTACTAAGCATATAAGAGCTGCATTTCTTCCCTGTTGGAATCTGCGGCAGGGAAGACTCTGAGGGACTGCGAACCCTGAAATACAGGAGGTATAACATTCATGCAAAATGAACTTGAAAACCTTCCTGCCAATGGTATGGTGGAAGAGAAGAAAGAAGAATCAAAGTGCAAAGCAGAAACGCAGGAAAAACTGAAGCTGCTTCAGAAGGAAAGCCCTCTTTCCGACAAATACGGCAAACTCCTGTACAGGACAAAGCCGAAAGCACTGCAGGAGCTGCTGGATGTGGTGCATGACGGAGTGAGGAAGCATCTTCAGGAGATCTGCGGGAAGTACCGTGTGGACAATGACGGCTATCGGAATTTCAAAGAGCAGTACTTCCATCTGGATATCCCGATAGTGATTCTGGATGGCATACCGGCAGATATTGAACTGCAGAGGTATGAAAGCAGACGAGCCCTGCAGAAAGTGGCTGCCTATGCAGTTGCACTGTATCGTGATTTTGAGAAAGAACATGGCAGGCAGGAGAATCCGGTCACGGATATCATGGTGGTATCAACGCTTGATTACCTGCATACCGATGAATTCCTCATGGAGCTGACAGTTATGGAGAAACTGGAAGAAGGACGTGAAGTAAGGATCAACATTATTCCTGTCAACGGTGAAATGGCAGATGAAAGCACATCGCCAGGCAGATTGATGTCAACGCTCATGAAACGGAATGTAACACCGGAGGACTTCCTGCCGGAATTCCCACTTCATGCGCAGGCGATCAGGGAATTGAAAGAACAAATAGGCAAAGGAGATTTTGAGGTTATGAGTGAGTTTGAACGAATTGAACATCAGGAAATTGAAGAAGCAGTGCAGGCTGCAGAAGCCAGAGGAGAAGCCAGAGGAGAGGCCAAAGGAGAAGCCAAAGGAAAGGCAAGAGTCCTGGGGGCTGTTGCTGGCATCCTGATTGGTGAAGAGTACGGGTTCGGCATTCCTTCCGATATCGTTTCTGAAATTCTGGGCGCATTGCAAAGGCTTTTTCCGGAATTTCAAATGCCTGCAGCGGCTGCAGGACGCAGAATCTGACCTTCGGCAAGATGAGGGTGGGGGGAGAAAACAGCATTCTTCCCCTGCTCTTTCCTGCGGATTTCGGATGAGGTATGGCTGGCTAGAGGAACTGGATGTATGATTCGGTTTCCTTTCAGCATGGCCGTGTATCGCGTTTTTGCATGCTGGTGGAAATCCTGCAGATTGACAGTATCCACGGTGAACAGAGAGGGAGGGAAGTTCTGATGATGAGTGAGTTTGAAAGAATTGAACATCAGGAGATTGAAGAAGCAGTGCAGGCTGCAGAAGCCAGAGTCCTGGGTGCTGTTGCTGGCATCCTGACCGGTGAAGAATACGGGACGATCATTCCTGCCGATATCGTTTCTGAAATTCTGGGCGCATTGCAAAGGCTTTTTCCGGAATTTCAAATG
>JAFWCP010000380.1 GCA_017536845.1 Solobacterium sp.
ATGAACTTCTCGAGCCAGGGCAGGTTCTTGCGGACCTGAGCCATGATCTCATCGTTGATTTTTTCACCGTCGGCATGGTACTGGTTGCAGGCTTCCGTAGTGATCGTGAAACCCATCGGGACCGGTAAGCCCAGGCTGGCCATTTCCGCCAGGTTGGCACCCTTACCGCCGAGGAGTTCGCGCATGGAACCGTTGCCTTCGGTGAATTTGTAAACATATTTCTTGTTTGCCATAAAAGGTCTCCTTTATTTGTATGAAAATTATAATTCACGGCCCGTTTTTATACAAGGAACTGAAGACAATTTTTTGGTGAATTTCTTATACAGTTTAAAATTATTCTTAGAATTGAAAATTGAAATAAATTATGACGGACAAATCAATCTAAAGAATAATAATTTACAGAACTAAAAAAGGAGCCTTTTGAAGGCTCCTTGCAGAGATGGTTATTCAGGCATGTATTTGTCCGTAAAGGCGAACAGCGCATTGAAGTAATCGGGATCGTCACTGGTCATGCCGAAGCCCTTGCCTTCCGCCGTGTAGAGGCCCTTGGGAGCCGCGCAGGCGTAGTAGTTGTCAAACAGCATGCTGGTCGGAACGATGTCATCTTCGGTGCCGTGCATGAAGAGCATCGGGATCGTCGACTGCTTGAGCTGGCGTCTGATGTTGACGTCGTTCATCGAGAAATGCAGGAACTGCCTGACATAGAAGTCGACGGACGGAAGCAGGAACTTGCCGTCAACGCCGCAGTTCTTGCGGATCTGATAGAGCACCAGTTCACGGATGCCGGAGAAGCCGCCGTCCTCAACTGCTGCAACAACGTTTGCCGGCAGGTAGTCGCCGACCGCGTTCATGACTGCCGAGGCGCCGACGTTGAGGCCGAACAGGACGATCTTCGCTTCCGGATCAATGCTGAGCAGATGGTTGACCCAGCTGATCAGGTCATAATGCTCGTTCCAGCCCATGCCGGTGTATCTGCCTTCCGACATGCCGCAGCCTCGAAGGTCAGGGGCCAGGATGTTATATCCACGGTGGTCGGCTTCCCACATGTACTGCAGCAGGTCGCCGCTGTAGCCGCCGAAACCATGCAGCATGATCATCCACTTGTGATCCTCATGGTTGGTCATCCGCAGGGCATGGAGCTTGAGGCTGTCATAGGAATCGATGAACTCGTCGCTGCGCTCGCTGTGGCTGAACCATTCACTCTTTTCGCCGGTGACGGAAAGACGCTTATATTCGGTTGTGCTGTTTAAGAATGCTGTTTTCTTCAGGTCGAAAATATTGCGGAATACGGCATAGCCCGCACCTGCATAGGCTGCTGTGGCCGTGACTGCGGTCGCGCCGGCAACCTTCAGCAATGTATGTTTTTTCTTTTCTTCAGCCATTGTATTTCTCCTTGTCATTACTGCAACTAATTATAGCAGATTTTTTCCCTGCGCGAACAGATTCATGGCGGCAAAGGCAATGACGTTTGTTCACTTCCGGATGAGCGCCTGAGATCTGCTTCAGCAGGATGAATGGAACAAACGTGCGCGGCACGATGAACCGTGCCGAAGCCGGCCGCTTTTTACGATCAATAAAAGCAGGACGCTGCATGCGTCCTGCTCTGTATCTGTGACTGCTTCCCCGGTTTTTCAGGGAAGCGGCGGAAAGATCATTGCCAGGCAGATTACTTCGTCAGCTGGGCAATGCGGTCCAGGATGACCTGGTACTGCGCTTCATACTGTTCGAGCTTCTTCTTCTCCGCTTCGACCTTGGCAGCCGGTGCCTTGGCGAGGAAGCCCTTGTTGTTCATGATGCCGCGGGAACGGCTGATTTCCTTTTCCAGACGTTCCTTTTCGCCGTTCATTCTTCTGAGTTCTTCTTCGGCATCGGCCAGTTCATCGGAGGGAATCTGCAGGGAGCCGCCGTGAATGGTTTCCACGGTGGTATCCCCTTCCAGGCTCTGCTTCCATTCCGCCTTGGCCATCTTCAGCATGATGGCGGCCATTTCCGCATCCGGTTCAATGACCTTGCCGTCAAGATCCTTCATGGCCACATGCAGAAGCGCGGAAGGCTTGAGGTTGTTGACGTTCTTGACTTCACGGATCTTGGAGATCGCCGAGATCAGCCGTTCCATGCCTTCCAGGTCGCTGCCGGCGATGTTTTCGAGCGGCTGCGGATAGGATTCCAGATGGATGCTTTCAAAGCGGTGCGGCATGGTCAGATAGATCTCTTCGGTCACAAACGGCATGAACGGGTGCAGCATGCGGATGATCGCGTTGAGGGCGTACAGCAATGTGGACTGGGCCGCCTTGCGGACGGACGGATCGCTGCTGTTGAGGGAAGATTTGCTCATTTCCACATACCAGCTGCAGAAGTCGTTCCAGACAAAGGAATACAGTTCATTGCCGACTAACGCAAATTCATACTTCTCCATGTTGTCGATGACGTGTTCCAGCACCTGGTTCAGGCGGTTGAGGATCCAGGCATCGGTCATGGACAGGCTGGAAAGGTCAATGTCATCCAGGGTCATGCCTTCATCGAGGTTCATGAGCACGAAACGGGAAGCGTTCCAGATCTTGTTGATGAAGTTCCAGGCGGCTTCCACCTTCTCCGGGATATAGCGCATATCCTGGCCCGGGGTGGAGTTGGTCGTTAAGAAGAAGCGCAGCGAATCGACGCCGTAGTCTTCGATGACCTTCATCGGGTCGATGCCGTTGCCCAGGGATTTGGACATCTTGCGGCCCTGTGCATCACGGATCAGGCCATGGATCAGGACATCGCGGAACGGCCTGTTCTTTGTGAAATGTCTTGCCTGGAAGGCCATTCTTGCCACCCAGAAGAAGATGATGTCATAGCCGGTCACCATTGTGGTGTTCGGATAATATCTGTCGAGGTCAGCGGTTTCATCCGGCCAGCCAAGGGTCGCAAACGGCCACAGGGCGGAAGAGAACCAGGTATCCAGGACGTCTTCGTCCTGGTTCCAGTTTTCGATGTCCTTGGGCTCTTCCATGCCGACATAGGTTTCACCGGTGGCCTTGTTGTACCAGGCGGGAATGCGGTGGCCCCACCACAGCTGACGGGAGATGCACCAGTCTTCAATGTTTTCGAGCCACTGTTCAAAGACGCGGCTGAAACGCTCCGGATAGAAGTTGATGCGCTGATCGGGATCTTTCTGGTTGTTCAGGACATCTTCCGCCAGCGGCTTCATCCTGACGAACCACTGCTGCGACAGGTACGGTTCGACAACGCAGTGTGTTCTTTCCGAATGGCCGACTTCGTGGGTGATGTCTTCGATCTTGACGAGGTTGCCTTCGCTTTCGATTCGCTTTGTCAGCTTGTCACGGCAGTCATATCTGTCCAGGCCTTCATATTCACCGGCCAGGGCGTTCATCGTGCCGTCGTCGTTCATGCAGATGGGCTTGGGCAGGTTGTGGCGCTCGGCGATTTCAAAGTCGTTGGGATCGTGGGCCGGCGTGCACTTCATGGCGCCGGTGCCGAATTCCAGGTCGACGTAGCTGTCGGCGATGATCGGCAGTTCATCCCCGTTGGCGGGGTTGACGGCATGTTTGCCGATGAGGTGCTTAAAGCGCTTGTCCTCCGGGTTGACGACGACGCAGACGTCACCGAACATGGTTTCCGGACGGGTGGTCGCAACGGTAAAGGTATCGCCGGTTTCCACGCACTTGTAGTTGAAGTAGTACATCTTACCCGGGTCGGTCTGGTGGTAGACCTCGATATTGCTCAGGGCGGTTCTTGCCTCCGGGTCCCAGTTGATGATACGCCAGCCGCGGTAGATCAGCCCTTCATTGTAAAGTCTGACGAACACTTCCTGGACAGCTCTGTTGAAGCCTTCGTCCATCGTGAAGCGCTCGCGGGTATAATCCAGCGAGTTGCCAAGTTTTGCCCACTGCTTGCGGATGGTGGCGGCGTATTCCGCCTTCCATTCCCAGGCTCTTTTCAGAAAGCCTTCTCTGCCGAGATCATAACGGCTGATGCCTTCGCCCTTGAGCCGTTCATCAACCTTGGCCTGGGTGACGATGCCGGCATGGTCCATGCCCGGCAGATACAGGGTATCGTAGCCTCTGAGCTTCTGATAGCGGATGATGATGTCCTGCAGGGTGTTGTCCCAGGCGTGGCCGATGTGCAGGATGCCGGTCACATTGGGCGGCGGGATGACGATGGTGTAGGGATCCTTCGACTTGTCGCCGGCGGTGAAATATCCCTTCTTCACCCATTCATCATACTTGCCTTCTTCGACCTTTTTATGGTCATACTTCTGTTCAAGATTCTTTTCCATAGTTCTTTCCCTTTCCCTTAAAACAAATAAAACGTCCTGATGCACAGGACGTTGGATCGACGTGGTACCACCTTTGCTTGCTTCTTAAGACGCTGTAACGGGCGCACACGGTAATTCCTACCAGTTCGGAAATACGGCTCCAAGACGACTTCACCGCGGCATCCATGTCTGCTTTCACCTGCCCAGACTCTCTTGTCATGACCTGCTTGACGGCTACTCCTTCTTTTCAAAGCTGATGCAAAAGATTATAGCAGACGTATTGTTTTTTTCAACTCGAATTTTTCATTTCAGCGCAGGCGGGCATTCATGAACAAAAGCAAAAAAGCTTAATGCCTGTTACCACTCTGTATGTCGGTATCGATGTAAGTCTTAAAACCAATCAGGTGTGCTCCATCAATTTCGACCAGGATGTTTTCTTCAATCAGTCATTTGACAATACTCCCTCCGGTACGGAGACGTTGATCCGCAGGCTTTTGTCTGTCCTTGATGCTCATCCGGAACTGACGAAGATCCGTGTCTGCATGGAAGCAACCAATATCTATCACATCCACGTTTCTTCCGCCCTTGCCTCTGATGCTCGTATGCAGGCGTATGACGTTCACGTATATTCCGTCAACGCCTTGCTCATTGAGAACTACAAGAGAACCTTTACAGACCGTTCAAAGACTGATCCCGAAAATGCTTATCTCTGCGCAGACTATGTCCGCATTGGAAAGTGCAAAAATCTTCCTGCTGTCATCGGCTATCAAAAAATCGCCCTGCAGCGGCTTACACGTCAGAGAAAGCACATTGCAGAGCAGC
>JAFWCP010000381.1 GCA_017536845.1 Solobacterium sp.
ACATGTCATGTCGCTTTTCATATGGATCGTAATGTGATTTTCCTTCCCAAAAGCAGCCGCTGCATTTCTTAACGTGCATGCTTCTTTTTCAGCTGGCTGTATTCCGCTTTCATCTTTTCGATCGGCCTGACCTGGGCAATTCTTTCAACCGAAGGAACTTCCGCATCCAGTTCGATCAGCCTTTTGACGCGCATGTGGTGACAGCCATTCCGGTCACGCCTGCCGCCGCGGGAAAGGACTGTATCACCGGGGCCGTTATAGACTTCAAAGACATCACCTTTGGCGGAAAGATATAAAACGATCAGGTATTCCGGTTCCTCCCGGATCAGCACATTTTCTGTCTGGGTCATCCGGACCTGCACATCCCGCCCTTCGACCGTTCCGTCATGAGCATCTTCCATTGACGTATAAAGGCAAAGGCCATAGTGATATGCGGCGATGATGACGCCGAAGCTGGCGACAAGATGCCTGTCGAGGACAAAATGCCTGTCAGGAAACATTGCTTCAAGTTCCAGAATATTCCTGATCATCTTCATGCTCTTTTTATGGAGCTTCTTCATCTTCTTTTTATCATATCCGATAATATTCATTTTCCCCTCCGGCTTCTTCTTTTTTGGCGCATGATTCATGCATTGTCAGAAATTTTCCGACTTGTTCTTATCCGGCATGGCATTATTCCGGATATACATTCTTGTTATGCCAGTTCAGATACTGTGCTGCCGGCAGCTGATTCTTTTCATCCGGAAGGATCAGAAGCTTCTCGCCGTGATACTTATAATAATCTTTCCCGTTTCCGTAATCATCGTGCAGACGGGAGCTGACAACGATATGGTAGTCGGGCGCAATCGTAATATAGCCCCGGTCAAACAGGGTATGGAAATCCGATTTCATCAGGATGCCGTTGCTGGTAAGATGAGGGCCTTTCTCTGCATACGGGCGGATATGCGCCGCTTCCAGTACCGGCAGCGTCTTTTCACCGGTGACGGCACGGCGGCGGTGATAAGCGTCCGTAACCATGACCCGAAAAGCTCCCTGGCCGATTCTGTGCCGCATCATGCTTTCGGCATAGCGGTTCGGATCAGATTCAGTGACAGCCCACCGCAGAGCCGCACCCTGAAGTTTCAGCTGGACACTGTCATACAGGTTTCTGCTGATTTCATCCGAAAGAGAATAGGTCTTTCCCTGGACGATGGCATTATAGGTCGGCAGGATGGAAAAACGGACAAAAAAACCGCCGCCGACAATGAAATTGTCCGGCGCATGCAGTTTGAAAAGGAACATGTCATCTGGTTCCAGCGCCTTGAAATTGCCGGTGCCTGGTACCAGAAATTCACTTCATCGCAGTTTGCTTTCCGGAGGTTTTCATACCATTCTTTGTCCGTTACGCCCACATAGATTTTCATTGTTGTCGTTTCCTTTATCGTCTTATCTGCCGTTTATCTGTACAGTATTATAATCTGTCTCATTGTAAAAAGACAATCATCTGTATGAAGATGCCGGCATTTCCAGCAAACCTTTGTAAAACAGGCTTTGACAGCAGATCCTTCAACTGCCCGGAAGGAAAAGGGAAAGCAGCTGCCTTCCCTTCCTTATGTTTGAAATTGAAGCTGTTGACATGCCAGGCAGCAGAAGGTCAGAAGAATTCTTCCAGCTCCGCAGCACTCTGCGGAAGATCCTTCGGATCCGTCCCTTTGGCGAAAAAGTACCACTCGAGGATTCTTGCTTCCTCATCATCTTCCGAACGGTATACATAGCCGATTGATCCATCCAGTGATACCGCGTAATACAGTGCCCCTTCCCGATCAGGTGTCCTCGAAAGATACTTGTCTTCCTTTTCGCAGAACCGCATCAGTTTTTTGCAGTTGTAGTCAGCCTGGCCGGGACTGTCCCAATAGGACCATGCCCGGCTGGGGTTGCGGTCGGCAGCGATCACAGCCGCTTCTGCCATATACTCCGTTCTGACATAGCCGTCAGAATACATTTCTTCCTGCTGGATCTCTTCCGTGATCGGCAAAGCTGTCTCAGGTTCAGACAGGTTTTCAGGAATTTCCAGCCGGGCTCCGCAGTGCTCGCAGAACAGGCTGTCGTCGGGCAGTTTGGCGCCGCAGTTATAACAGAACATTGGGTTATCCTCCTCATATTTCTGCATTAAGTATATCATCTCTGAAAAAGCCGGAACGTATAGCAAGTACTGATGGTGAAATCTTTTTCGTGTTGATGATGTATCTGCTTCCTGCGGCGAATGGAAACCAAAGCCGGTGGTCTTCCCTTTCTTCAATGGAATCATCTTCATAAACGAAGAAATCAGTATGGATGATGTCATCAGGGCCAGTCCGCAATCCAGTACACTTCAGCATGATCCATTATGTACCGTCTGATCCTGTTGCTGTACTGTTCGTTGTTTTCCAGGCACAGGATGACATTGATCACGCCACCATGAGTTACCGGCAGGACATTGTCATTCTGCACCTGCTGCCGGAATGTCTGCCAGGCATTCTTCACCCGGTCATAAAACTGATGGGGGCTTTCACCGTTGGGATATGCCTCATCCCAGCCTAAGGTATTCCAGCACAGGCCGGAATACCGGATCCTCGCCTCAGTTTTCAACATCCCGGCAAGAACACCGTTATTCGCTTCCCGAAACTGCGGCAGGTATGTGACCGGCAATGAAAGATACGCGCTGATGATTTTCGCCGTCTGTCCGGCCCGTTCCAGGTCGGAAGCGTAAACTGCTGTGATGCCTTGATCGGCAAACAATGTTTTCGCTGTATGGACCTGCTGAATTTCCTCATCACTCAGACCGTGCCTGCTACAGCCGCCAAACCTTTCTAGGTCATCGGCGCCATGGCGCATCAGGAAGATCATAGACAGATTCCTCTTCTTATCAGCCGCTTACCTGGATCTTTCCCTGATTACCTTATCCTGTTCTTTTCTGCCAAGCTGCAAAATATCATCATCCAACACGGTAAAAAGGATGTCCATTTCATATTCCGGATGATTATCCATGAAGTCAAAGCAGGCTTTCAAGGCAATACGCCATGCCTGATCTTTGGGATAGCCGTAAATGCCAGCGGAAATCAGAGGAAAGGCAATGGAGTGGCAGCTGTTTTCTTTCGCAAGGTTCAGAGATGCCTGATAACAGCTGTAAAGAAGCTGTGGTTCCTGATGGCTGCCGTCTTTCCAGACCGGCCCGACGGCATGGATGATATACTTCGCATTCAGCTTAAAAGCCGGGGTAATAACCGCTGAGCCGGTATCGCAATGGCCGATCCTGCTGCAGGCCAGCTGCAGCTTGATCATGCCGGCTGCTCTGAAGATGGCCCCGCAGACCCCGCTGCCGGCAAGCAGATGTTCATTGGCCGCATTCACAATGCATTCTGTTCCGGCATTGACGATGCTGCATTTTTCAATTCTGACTGTGCTCATATTCTGAAACCTCCTGGTCATTCCCGGCTGATCAGCACGCCTGTCACTTCATCAAAGTGATAAGTCTGACCGTTCATCGTGATCCAGCCTTTGGCCATGACTCCTGTCATCGTATCGTAATAGTATGTATTCCCTGCCTGGTCGGGATATATCCTTGCCAGTTCTCCTGTAATGGTGATCCAGCCCTTGATCATCTTCCCCTTTTCGTCATAGCGGATCCACTTGCCGGTTCGATTCTTCAGACACTGGTACATATAGTCTTCCAGGCCTGAATCAGACAATCCTGCCAGACCCCTTAAATCAGAGTCTGATTTGTTATAGTCATCCTGGTAGATATAGGGAACCCAGACTTCCTTTCCTTCTGCCTTGGCACCATCATAGATGGCATCCAGCCAGTACCAGCCGTCCGTCTCAGCATCATAGATTTCTCTGCCTCTGGGAGTTCCATCGCCCATGACATTCTGCGGATCATCCATGGTTCCCTGTCTGATCCAGTTCTCGTACCAGTACTTCTTTCCGTTATATTCGCAGAATCCGAAGGCCCGGCAGGCAGCCGGATCGTTGATCGGGCCGTTGTAAATCCGGAAGTTTTCTTCTTCAACAACCGCGTTGGTCTGGATCTTCGCAAAGCAAACCGAGGAACTA
>JAFWCP010000382.1 GCA_017536845.1 Solobacterium sp.
CATCATTGAAATCTGTTTCATGTCATTACCTTTTTGAGATGAAATCCATCAGGACTTCAATAAACACAAAGTAAATGGCCTGGTCATCCAGAAAGGAAATGCCGGAATCTTTGGAGATTCTGGGCAGGCAGACATATTCCGTACAAAGGGATTTGAACGGCAAGGTCTGTGACATGGTAAAGATGATGACAGGACAGCCTCGTTCTGCTGCATTCTGGACAATGCTGTTGTAAATGCCGCCGTTATCCGCAATTGTGAAGACAATCAATACAGCTTCCGGATTCAGGTTTTCCGCGACATCATTCATCAGGGTTGTATCGTATACCGCTTCGGCATCAACGCCGATTTTGGCAAGCCTCTGGCGCATCTGCAGGGCGGCGTTGTAGGTACGGTTGTAGCCGAAGATCTTCAGACGTTGGCAGCGGCTGACCAGGGCGGCAATGTGCTCAGCCTGCGATTCCGTCAGGCTTTCCTGGATTCGGGTGATATAGGAAGCATACAGGCCGGTGATCGCGGCAATGGGGTTGTTTTCCGCATTCTCGGAAGAAGCTGCGTTGCGGCTGACCAGATAGCGGGAAAGGTCGAATTTGAACTCGGAAAAGCCGGCATAGCCGATGCGGTTGGAAAAGCGGACAAGCGCTGACTTGGATACGCCGATCCGGCCGGCCAGTACATCGATGGAAGAGCGGGCCGTATCCAGCGGGCTGGCCTGGACATAGGCCGCAATCTCTTTATCGGTCGGGGACATTTCTGCTTCATAGGCAGGAATACGTTCTAACGGATTGGAAGGCATTTTGTGTTTCTCCTTTATCTATATTCTACAGGAAAACCATAGGTTTTAAAACAAATTTCAATTGTTTTGAAAAATGTTTTAAAAAGCACTTGAAAATAGGTTTTGAAAGCGCTATATTAGCAGTGGATAGTAAAACAAGTTTCAGAAAGGAGTAAAACATGAACGGTTTTATCGACAAGCTGCAGGAATTCCTGGTTCCTGTATCGCAGAAGATTTCCAACAACAGAGTCCTGAAGGGCATCAGCGGCGGTTTCTCCGCCATGCTGCCGGTAGTCATGGTGGGTGCGATTTTCACCCTGCTGGCTTCCCTGAACATCGGACCTTACCAGAGCTTTATCACCGCAACCGGGCTGAAGAGCTTCTTCGCCATTCCGGCGGATTACACAACGAATATGATTTCCCTCTATGCTGTCTTCTTAATCGCCAAGGCGGAAGCGGAAGTGCTCGGCATGGAAGATCGTGATGCCCTGGCATCTGGCGTGATTGCCCTGATGGCGTTCCTGATCATGATTCCGCTGGGGGTCACCGGAACAGATCCTGAAACAGGCGTTTCGGTCGCCGTCGGCGGTGCGGTCAGCACAACCTTCCTTGGTTCGGCGGGCCTGTTTACAGCCATGATCGTCGGTATTGTCTTCCCGAACCTGCATAACATTTTCGTGAAGAAGCACATCGGCATCAGGATGCCTGATTCGGTTCCCCCGGCAATTTCCAAATCCTTCTCGGCATTGATTCCTGCCCTTGCTCTGGCAGCTGTTGCCATTGCTCTGCGTATGCTTGCCGGCATGACTCCTTACGGTTCTGTGACGATGCTGATATACGGTCTGCTCAAGGCGCCGTTAACCGCCATGGCTGCAAGTCCGTTCACCTTCATCGTCCTGCTTCTGATCTGCAACGTCCTGTGGTTCTTCGGCATTCACGGCGGCATGGTCGCAACCTCCATCATGAGTGCCCTGTATACAGGCCTGACCCTGGAAAATCTGGCAGCCTATGGTGCCAATGAAGCACTCCCCAACATCATCATTCAGCCGGCCTGGTTCGCCATGGGCAACATCGGCGGTTCCGGCTGTGCCATCGGCCTGTGCCTGTGCCTGGCCCTGTTCTCCAGGTCGGAAAGATACAAGGCACTGAATAAGGTTTCTCTGCCGGCAGGCATCTGCGGTATCTCTGAACCGATGGTCTTCGGTTTCCCGCTTGTTCTGAATCCCATCATGCTGGCACCGATGCTGATTGCACCGATCTGCTGCTTCCTGCTTGGCTATGGCGCCATGGCCATCGGCCTTGTCCCCTACATGGTAGGCGTCAACGTTTCCACCGGCACACCGGTTCTGCTGTCTGCCTTTGCAGCCTGGGCTGACTGGAGAGGCATTGTCCTGCAGGCCATCCTGATTGCCGTATCCGTTGCGATCTACTATCCGTTCTTCCGCGCTGCCGACAACCAGGCTCTGAAAGAAGAATCTGAGGGTTAATGGAAAGCAGGAGCGGATTACCGCTCCTGCTTTGTCAGAAAATACGATAGAATAAAAGAAAAGAGGTAGCAATATGACCGGAAGACCGAATATCATTATCATCAACCCGGATGAAATGCGCTGGAATACAATGGGTCATATGGGCAATCCTGCCGCAAGTA
>JAFWCP010000034.1 GCA_017536845.1 Solobacterium sp.
GCCCAGATTGCCGACAGCGTTGTTTCACACCTGGAGGCTGATGATCTTGACGAAGAGGAAATGGAGAACTGGATCTTCCGCCATGAGGTGGAAAATGATACATGCATCCGGATCTTCCGCAGTGATGAATTCTATTCCAGTGCGTTTCTGGAACGGGACGGGCGCAACCATAATAACGGCTGTGCGCTCTACCGTCTGGATCCCACGACAACCGGTGAAATGATCGCCGGTGCACTGCAGTCTGAAGACGGCCGCTACGTCAGGACAGGCAATTCCAATATCAACGGCCTGGCCCAGAATGACCCTTTCAGGTCCATCATTGAGACAAGGTTCATCAGTGAAGATGACGAAGAGGCCATCATCATGGTCTATTCTGGTATTTCGCCGTTCGGCGCGATCATTTCGACGACCGCCATGCAGCTGGGGTATATCGGCGTGATCCTGATCATCATGATCATCATCCTTACGCTGATTATCTACAAGGAAGTTGCCGATCCGCTGGTCAAGATCAACGCCAAGGCAAAGGCTCTGCCGGAAGGCAGGTATGAGGCGGACGACCATACCAACCGGTATCTGGAAGCCCAGCAGCTCAATGCGACACTGGCCCATGCCGCGGAAGACATCAAGAAGGCGGATAAGGCCAAACGGGACCTGATTGCCAATGTTTCCCACGACCTGCGGACACCGTTAACCATGATCTCGGGTTACGGGCAGATGATGCAGGACCTGCCGGAAGAAAAAACCGATGAAAACCTGCAGGTGATCATCGATGAATCAAAGCGTCTGAATGCTCTGGTCAATGACCTGCTGGATCTTTCGAAACTGCAGGAAAACCAGATTGAAATCCATCCGGAAGTTTTCTGCATGTCAGACCTGGTCACGGAACAGATGCGCAAATACGATGTATACCGCATGCGGGACGGCTTTGAAATTGAGCAGTTCATCGATGATGATGCCTGGGTCAAAGGTGATGCCAGACGCCTGGAACAGGTGTTCAACAACTTCATGACCAATGCCATCAACTACTCCGGGGAGACGAAGCACATCACCGTCACCGTGAAAAAGGCGGACGGGCAGGTGAAGGTCAGCGTGCAGGATTACGGCGAAGGCATTGAAGAAAAAGACCTTGCCAATATCTGGGACAGATATTACAAGGTCGATAAGACGCATGTCAGAGTTGCCAGCGGCAGCGGCATCGGCCTTGCCATTGTCAAGGAAATCCTCGAGCTTCACCACGCGCAGTACGGGGTGGTCTCAAACCCTGGCAAGGGGAGCACCTTCTGGTTCAGCTTCAAAGAGGAAACAGCCAGAGCGTAAGCAGGAAACCGAAACAGAGATACGGCCCAAAGGGGATCGGGACATCCGATCCTCTTTTTGTGATGTTGACGGCCAGACAAAGCAGGGAGGCCGAAAGGGTTGCCGCCGCCGCGTATACGCCGGTGTGCAGCACAAACAGGCTGATCAGGCCGACATCGCCGAACCCCAGCTTCCCGGCCAGGGAAAAACCGGTCAGCACCGCAAAGACAGAAAGGGCTTCAATGACGTAAAAGCGGTCTGCGCATATCACATACAGAGCAAACAGAAAGGTGAAAAGATACGGGATTTCACCCGTTCTCTGATCAGCAATGCCGATGGCAGCCAGCAGGCAGAAAGGAAAGGGAGAAAGAGGAAGAAGGGTGATGCAGAAGGCTGCGGCCAGGGAAGCAAAGACGCTGAAAACAGATGGCCGGAAGCCGGGATAGCCAAAGGCATAGAGCAGCAGGAAGCTCATGCACGCAAAATCAGACATGCGCTCCTCAACGATAAGCAAATTGATACTTTCCTTCTGACAAACTCTGTATAATAGTCATCAGGAGGATAACGACATGGAAGAACTTAAAGGAACACAGACAGAAAAGAACCTGGAAGCCGCATTTGCCGGTGAATCCATGGCGAGAAACAAGTATGACTACTGGGCAAGCAAGGCCAAGAAGGATGGTTATCAGCAGATTGCCGATATCTTCGCGACAACCGCTCTGAACGAGAAGGAACACGCCAAGATGTGGTTCAAGCTGCTCGAAGGCGGCATCAAGGCCACACCGGAAAACCTGGTCAAGGCAGCTGCCGGCGAGAACTACGAATGGACATCCATGTATGCTGAATTCGCAGCCAAGGCCGATGAAGAAGGCTTCCCGGAAATCGCCGAGAAGTTCAGAGGCGTTGCCGCGATTGAAAAGGAGCACGAAGAGCGCTATCAGAAGCTCCTTGCCAACATCGAGAACAAGGTTGTCTTCGAAAAGGAAGAAGAAGTTGTCTGGCAGTGCCGCAACTGCGGTTACACCGTCAAGGCAAAGGCCGCTCCGGAAGTATGCCCGGTATGCGACCATCCGCAGGCTTACTTCGAAGTCAAGCAGTCCAATTACTGAGAATCATGCAAAGAAGCAGATATGTCCGCATATCTGTTTTCTTTTGGACTGATATTCTAACACGCTGATGGACGATATGGAAAATGAAATTGATCAACGCAAGCAAGAGGAAAGCATCTTCATCACATCAGCCGGCCTTGCTGTGACGGAACACGATTGCAGCCTCGTCTTGAACCGTGAGCTGATAGCTGTTCTTTCAGATGCAGACGCAATGACCCACGGCAGAAACAAGCTCACCTGCAAAGACCGTGAAGCATACATACGTAGAAGCGATTGTTCAGAAAACTCTGAAAGTCGCGTCTGAAGAAGGGAAAGCATTCATGTATTTCCGAACCGGCGGTCTGATCAGCAGGCTGCTTCTTTTTCTGATCAAGGAAGAGACAGTTTCAGC
Source organism: Solobacterium sp. (assembly GCA_017536845.1). The sequence goes on from JAFWCP010000034.1 coordinate 2,797, forward strand.
GGCAGATGGGTAAAATGACGGGTTTTCTGAAGTGAAAATCCTCATTCAGACTGTTTTCCTCACGTAATCTGCGCATGGCGGGGGATGCGGTCAGAAAAACGGCATGAACGCATGCCGTCTGATCAAGCCGATTGATGCCGGGAAAGGCTACAGAAGCTTTGGCGTGATGCCAAGTTCCTGTTCGATCAGCCTGCTTCTGTCTTTCTGTTTCTGTTTCAGAAGGACGATGACGTTTCCGGTCCGGCCGCTGCGTGTGGTGCGTCCGGCGCGGTGGACTAGGTCCTTGAGCTGGTCGGGGAAGTCAAAGCAGATGATGGTGCTTACAGATGGAATATCAATGCCACGAGAAGCGACATCGGTGGCCACAAGCACCTGCAGCGTTCCTTTGCGAAAGGCCTGCATCGTTGCCTTGCGGACCCTGTAGTCCATTTCGGAATGAACCGTATCGGCCTGGATACTGCACGATTTCAGGAAAGCCGTCATCGCATCACAGCCGGCGCGGGTATTCACAAAGACAATGCTCTGAGATTTCTGCTTTCTTAACAGTCTGAGCAGAGCCTTTTTCTTATCATCCTGAATCACGCAGCAGACATCGAGATGCTGGGCATGGCGTTCTTCGGTTTTTGTACGGTACACGAACGGGTCGTGCAGGAAGTCTGAAGCAAGAACTTCAATCCTTGCCGGATAGGTCGCGGAAAAAAGGACGGTCTGGCTCAGCTGCAGGGAACTGATGACCTTGCGGACATCTTCCTCAAAGCCCATTTCCAGCATGGCGTCCGCCTCGTCAATCACCAGGATCCGCAGATTCTTTGTCTTTAAGGTATGGCGGCGCAGGTGGTCAAGCACCCTTGCCGGCGTGCCGACGACGATATCGGCACCGCCCCTGAAACTGCGGATCTGTTTCTGGATATCTATCCCGCCGGTTAACGGGAAGGTGCGGACGCCTTCCCGGTTGGCAAGCAGGTTCCGGCTGACGGAAGTGATCTGCTCGCACAGTTCTCTGGTCGGTGCCAGGATCAAAGCCTGGGGAAGGTGTTTACTGGCGGTGCTTTCCTGCAGGGTTTCCAGGATCGGCACAAGATAGGCATATGTCTTGCCTGAACCCGTCGGGGCCTGGACCAGGGCATCCTTGCCTTCCAGCAGGGCCGGGATGACGGCTTCCTGGATCTGGGAAAAGGAAGAAACGCCGGCGGAAGCCAGCGCGGATGCGGTAACAGGCGTAATCTGGATTTCTGTGTTCATGGCTTTATTTCATACCATGGCCGTTTCCTGCGGTCAAGAAAAATGTATTCTGAAAAAGGATGTGGTAGAATATCGCCCGGAGGAAATGAAAATGAGTGAAAGATTTACATATCGTCCCAGCGGGGTCTGCTCGCAGCGTTTCGACTTCGTGCTGGACGGAGATAAAATTGAAAGCCTGCAGGTCACCGGCGGCTGCAACGGCAACCTGAAGGGAATTGCAAAGCTGATTGCCGGCCGCAGCATTGATGAGGTCGTGAACTGTCTGGAAGGGACGACCTGCAGCTTCAAGGGCACATCGTGTCCGGACCAGATTGCCAAGGCGCTGAAGACATATCAGAATTCCTGATTCCAAAGGCATCATGCCTTTTTTCTTTTCCTGCATTCTATGATAAAATGCAGGACGTGAGGTGAATATGAACAATGTATATACAAGAGGCCAGATCCTGAACCTTACTGAAGGTCCCGGCATCTGGCTGGATTATAAAGACGGTACCTGGCTGTTCATGGTTAAGGATGACATCTGGACACCGGAAGAAATCAAGAATGCGTGGCACAGGGAACTGACGCTGCGGTTTATCCAGAAGGATATCGTGGATGCCTTCCTGCTGGAAATTGATGACTGCCTGGAAAGCAGCGACCTGCCGTTCTGCGTGAAGGATGCCGATGAAGAACTGCTGGCATCACTGGCGGATGATAACGCCTATGACTATGCCGTCGTGCTGGTCAACGGGCAGAATGAAGTTGTCGTTGCCAGACAGCGGCCGCTGGGTGCGGAAAACAGCCGGCTCCTGAAGGAAAAACTGCAGGAAAGGCTGCAGCAGGACTTCACTTCGGCAATGGCGGAAGAAGCGTATCAGAAGCTCAGCGAAGAATACGAACCGTTTGAACTCGAACCGTTTACGGTCTTTGTCGGAAAGGATACGAAATGATGCTGGCAGCGGTGACGGCGGTGATCGTCTTCATCCTTGACCTTGTGACCAAGGGCATCATCCAGAATGATGTTTCCCTGCACAATGTTACGGTGATTGAAGGCTTTTTCCATATCACCTATGCGAAGAACACCGGCATGGCCTGGTCTTTGCTGGAAGGACAGCAGACCCTGCTTGCCGTGATTTCGGCAGTCGCCATCCTGGCCATGATCCTGTACCTGGTCAGGGAAAAGCCGGGCAAGGTCACGGTGTTCGCGCTGGGGCTGATGATCGGCGGGGCAGCCGGCAACCTGTATGACCGGGCCGTGCTGAACTACGTCCGCGACTTTCTGAATTTCTATATCTTCGGCTATGACTTTCCGATTTTCAACGTTGCCGACTCGGCTTTGACCGTAGGGGTCGGCCTGCTGCTTCTGCTTTCTTTTTTCGAGGAGAAAAAACATGACGATGCAAAGATTTGAAATCGAAGAAGACGGCCTGGGCAGGCTGGACAAATACCTGACCGCCGTCTGTGATATCTCAAGGACCCGGGCCCAGCAGCTGTGCGATGAAGGTGCCGTCCAGGTCAACGGCAAACCCGCCAAAAGCGGCTATAAGCTGGAAGAAGGCGACATCATCGAAACCGACATTCCGGAAGACAGGCCCCTGGAGGTGGCACCGGAAAACATCCCGCTGGATATCCTGTATGAAGATGATGACATCATCGTCATCAACAAGCCCAAAGGGATGGTTGTCCATCCGGCGGCCGGC
>JAFWCP010000383.1 GCA_017536845.1 Solobacterium sp.
CGGCATCCTTTACGGCCGAGGGGTCAGCGATGACAAAGGCGCGGTTGTCTGTTCCATGATGGCCATGAAAATCATCCGCGACCTCGGCATCCCGCTGAAAAGAAGAGTCCGCCTGATCATGGGCACAAACGAGGAAACCGGCTCCGCCTGCCTCAGACACTATGTGGAAAAGGAAGGTTCGGTGGATTACGGATTCACACCGGACGGCGAATTCCCCGGCGTCCATGGCGAAAAGGGCATGATCCAGATGATCTACCGTTCAAAAGAAACAGGCATTCTCGATATCAAGGGCGGCAGCGCCTCGAACGTCGTTCCCCGCCATTGCGAAATCCTGGTAAACAAATGTACTTTCTCGAAAAAGAAACTGGAGGATTTCTTCCATAATAACAACATCGAATTCTCCCTGCAGGAAGAAGAAAACGGCATGCGGCTTGCCGTGACTGGCACCGCTGCCCACGCCAGCACGCCGCAGCTTGGCGTCAACGCCATTTCCTGGCTGCTGTGCGGGCTTAAGGAAGCCGGCTTCCAGGATCCTTTTGTGGATTTCTACACCGCCCGCTTCGGCCTGAACACCGATGGCAGGGGTCTGGGCATCGCCTGTCATGACAAATACGGCGACCTGACATTGAATAACGGCGTTATAAAGATGAAGAACGGCCGTATCGCAGGCACGGTGGATATCCGCTTCCCGGTAACCATGACATCGAAAAACGTATTGAAGCCGGTCGTCTTCGACTATGATAACGGTACGATTGAGGTCGTTCATACCGCTGAACCGCTGTTCTATGACATCGAATCGCCGTTGGTGAAGTCGCTGCTGGAAGCGTATCAGGAAGTGACCGGGGATTACGAAACCCAGCCGATGACAATGGGCGGAGGCACCTATGCCAAGGGCATCGACAATACGATTGCCTTCGGCTGTGCCTTCCCCGGCAGGGATTACCACATCCATGATGCCAATGAATGGGTTCCGGTGGAAGACCTTCTGAAGCAGGTTGAAATCTACGTCACGGCAATCATCAGGCTTGCCGGTATCTGAACGAAATCCGGTGCATCCCTTTGCGGGATGCACTTTTCATGTTCAATCAGTGGTATAATCAGTGACATGAAAAAGACCGCGATTGTTTATGATTTTGATAAGACGCTCTGCACCAAGGACATGCAGGAGTACAGCCTGATCCCGACCCTTGGCTATGATGACCCGGGCCTGTTCTGGAAGCGGGTCTCAGAAATCCGCCGTTCCGGCAACATGGACAGCATTTCCGCTTATCTGTATCTGCTGCAGAAGGAATTCGCAGCCCAGAACATGCCGCTGCGAAGGGAAATGTTCAAGGACATCGGCAATACGATTGTCTGGTATGAAGGGGTTGAGGACTGGTTTGAACGGATCAATACCTATGGCCGTGAAAAAGGGCTGGAGATTGAACACTATATCATTTCCTCAGGGATGGCTGAGATCATCGAAAACACGTCCATTGCAAGGCATTTCCGGAAGATCTATGCCTGCCGCTATCTGTATGATGAAAAGGGCGAGGCTGTCTGGCCGGCCCACATCATCAACTACACGACCAAGACACAGTATATCTTCCGTATCAACAAGCAGGTGCTGGATGAAGGCGACGATGACAGCCTGAACGAATATGTCCCGATGGACAGAAGGCCGGTGCCGTTTGAGCGGATGATCTATATCGCCGACGGCATGACCGATGTGCCGTGCATGCGCACCGTCCGCTCCTATGGCGGCAAGTCCATTGCCGTCTACAACCGTGAAATAGAGCGGGCCAGAGAGGTTGCCATGCGGCTGATCCATGACCATCGGGCTGATTTCATTGCGGAAGCGGATTACCGGGAAGGTTCCTTCATGGACCGCCTGGTCAGAAGGATCATCGACCAGATGGCAGCTGCCGTGCTGCTGGAAGAAATGGAAGGGAGCAGGGAAAATGGATAAGGACAATGCCGAGCGCTTCCTGGCGGCGCATGCCCGGATTGAAAAGAAGATGATGGAGATGTGCGGGGCGACGAAGTACATCCCTTTTGCGACGGCGCTGTCCCAATGCGCCAGGGATGACCTGACCATCTCGCACTATCAGGAAGATCTTCGCGAATTCAACGAACTGCGCAATTCCATCGTCCATCTGCGTGACCGGGCGGAAGAGATCATCGCTGTTCCGACCGACCGGGCGGTGGCGGATATCGAAAAGATCGCCGACCTTGTTGAAAGTGAGGCCCGGGTTCTGAAATATGCCTCACAGCCGGTGATTACCGTCCGCATGGACAATACCGTCGAAGAAGCCTGGAAGCTGATGGAACAGATGGAAACTTCCAAGCTTCCCGTCTATGGCGACAAGGGCTATATCGGCCTGCTGACAACCGAATCGATTGCCCGCTGGGCATTGACGACAGACCAGTCGCGTCGTAAGGTTGCCGACGTTCTGACAACCGGGAAAAAGAACAAAGTCGCCTTCGTGGGCAAGAAGTGCTCACGCAAGACCGTGCTCAGTGCCTTTCAGGATTCGCTGAGCCACGGCGCACCGATTGTGGCTGTCATCATCACCGAAACAGGCAGCCGTTCACAGAAGCCCGTCGGCATCATCACCGGTGCCGACCTGCCTCGTATCACAGCAGATTTCCTGTGACCAAAGGAGCCGGAATCAATCCGGGAAAAGAAAATGAAACTCTTCCCAAAGTGATCATTTTCAACGATAATAGAAAGCAGTAAAGAGTCTCAAGGGGGTTCATTATGAAAGTAGAGTATGCCGTACAGGTATATAAATGGGAAGTACTTGAAATTGCGGTGGAAGGGACTGCGGAAGGCAATCCGTTCACGGAACAGAAATTTTATGGTATTTTCGCCGGCAAGAAAGAAAACGTTCTCGTAAACGGTTTTTATGACGGCAATGGGATTTACCGGATCCGCTTCATGCCGTCCTATGAAGGAAAATATTCATTCGTATTAAACGGTTCGCTCTTTGCGGCCCCGTATTCCGGCGCCTTTGAAGTCCTGCCGGCACTGGATTACAACCATGGGCCGGTGATGGTGAAAGGCCATCACTTTGAATACGCGGACGGGACACCGTATATCCCGGTCGGCACTACCGCCTATGCCTTTGCGCTGCAGGGGGCGGAAAGGATTCAGGAAACCATGGAATCCCTGGATGCCTCGCATTTCAACAAAATGCGTTTCTGCATTCTGCCGAAGCATTATCTTTACAATTTCCACGAGCCTTCCATGTATCCGTATGAAGGAACACCGATGGACAGCTCGACGCTGACAGAAGACAATTTCCAGAGCTATTTCTTCGACAGTGAAAAGAAGAAGCAGGAAAACAGCTTTGATTATACACGTTTCAATCCGGCCTACTTCCGCAATCTTGAAGCCTGCATCGCCGCTCTTGGCAAAAAGGGCATCGAAGCGGACCTGATCATCATGCATCCGTATGACAGATGGGGCTTTGCCTGCATGAGCCAGGAAGAAGATGACCTGTACTGGAACTATGTCATCAGCCGGTTCAGCGCCTTCCGCAATGTCTGGTGGTCGCTGGCCAATGAATATGA
>JAFWCP010000384.1 GCA_017536845.1 Solobacterium sp.
ATACCGAGAAATTGAGCTATAGTATTTCTGTGAGAAAGAAGTTTTCGAAAAAGCAAAAAGGTGAAGCGTTTTAAGTGGAAAACGTTTCACCTCTTATTCCTTGTTTGCTTTTCGCTGGTTCAGCGCATAATGGACTGTTTTCTTCTTCTTTCCAGGCGTATTCTTTTCCCTGTCAAAAGGAGGACAGACATATGCTTCGTATCGCAATCAGCTGCGGTGAAGGTTTCTCATCAGGGTTCCTTGCCCAGCATCTCGAACAGGAAGTCGTAAAGAAAGGCATGGAGAAGGATGTATCGTTTATCTTTATCCCCTTCTACCAGCTGGAAGAAAGACAGGATGAGGTGGATATTGCGATGATCATGCCGCATATTGAACCGCAGATCAAGGACAACGGTTCTGCCTTCCGCATTCCCCTGTATGTCGTACCGTTCAAGGTCATCGTCAAGCCGGGCGTCATTGCGTTCATTGAAGACGCGGAAGACATTCTTGCCATGGGCAGAAGCGGCCTCGTTCATTTCCCGGGTGAAGAGCGTACACAGTCTGTAAGCAGACTGATCTCGCACCGTGAATGGGCGAAAAACCATATCCATGCATAAAGCTCACCACTGCCGACGGCAGTGTTTTTCTTTGCATCATCGTGTACAATACTGACGGAGGTATGGTATGGACTTTGATGCACTGGACAAAATGATTACCCCTTCCTTGCGGCTGGGGTATGTGACAGACCTGTTTTATAAAGCCACGGGCAGAAAACCGCCCCGGCAGCTGGATCTGCTCAATGACTGGTTTCCCGGCCTGATTGTTGCTGTTGAAGAAAGCGACGGCAGAACGAAAACCGCCCCGGAATACAAGGACACGGAGCGGATGATCCATGCGGTGAAATACCATGACCACCTGTATGGGGCAGAAAGCACACGGGTCACGCACATCGTGGGCAAGCTGGTCGGCACCTCCCGCTCCAACCTTGAGAAAGAAAGAAAAGCGGCGGAACTGATCCAGATGAACATTGCCCGCCGCCTGGTAAATGAGATGGATCCGATTCTGGATCTGAACACCCATGTCGAACAGATCCTGGACGGCCTGAGTGAAGAAGAGACGGATCAGTTCCACTACATGCTGTATATGTTTGTGCTGATGACAGCCGATGAATACTATAAAACGGATCCCTATGACAGGGACAATGAGCTGTTCCCCTTTGATGAAGAGGTATTTGACCAGGTGATGTACAATGCCATGTACCAGCTGAGCATATATGACTTCGACGGGCTTGTCCATGGCTTCCTGTGGCTGCTGCTGGGAAGCCTGTTACGCAATGCCTGCGGCCGCGTCAACAGGATGTTCGACAGTTCTTTCCTGCCGATGTATCCTGAAAAAAGCGAAGACGGCGGCCTGCGCGGCCGCCTGACCTACCTGCTTGCATCGAAGGAATTTGATGCCTATTATGCCGGTGACGACCTTGATAAACGCTTTCCGGGCATTGAATGGTTCTGCGACGGCTGCGGTGCCCACCTGAACGAACAGGCAGGCTTTGATGACCACCTGCCCGCCTGGCAGTGCCGCAGATGCGGATATATCAATCCCATTTCCTTTGAAGAAATCTACGACAGTGAGGAAGACAGGAAGAACGGCATCCACCGCCAGACCCGTGAACAGTTTGATAAGGCCATCGAAGAAAGAAAGAAGGAACTGGAAGAATCCTGACACACAAAAAGGGACCTCGATCCCTTTTCATATGGCTGATTACAGTTTCAAAGCTGCTTCGTAGCCTTCGCGGACTGCTGTCAGGGCATTGCCTGCCTTGACGGCACCGCCGATGACATAGACTTCGTTACAGACCTTGCGGGCTGCTTCTTCCAGCGGATTGTACGCCTTATAGCCAAAGGCGGAGATGACGGTTGCGGCCGGAATGGCGACAAGATTGCCTTCGCCGTCCTTGTATTTCACGCTGTCTTCGGTGATCTCAGCAACCGCCGCCTTTGTCACAACCTTGACGCCGGTTTCCTGCAGGTAGCGCAGCAGGCACATTCTCGAAATCGGCATCATGTCGTTGAGGATGTCATCACGCATTTCCAGCAGGGTGATGTCGAAATTCGTCTGGGTCAGGTAATGAGCGGTTTCACCGCCGACTTCACCGCCGCCGCAGACAACGATCGGTCCCGGATTGACATCCTTTTTGCCAAGCAGGATCTCTTCTGCCGTAAAGACGTTGGCACCATCGATACCCGGAATATTGAGATGCAGCGGCTTTGCGCCGGTAGCGATGATGACCGCATCCGGCTTTTCTTCCGCAAGAATCTGCTCAGTGACAGGCGTGCTCATCCTGACAGGAACATTGAGGTCTTCCAGGCTCTTGCGCAGGGAAGAGATGAAGGTAGACAGTTCACCCTTGCCAAGCGGATAGGCAGCACTGCGGAACTGGCCGCCGAGTTCTGCTTCAGCTTCATAAACCGTGACATTGTGGCCGACAAGCGCTGCGGTTTCCGCAGCCATCAGGCCGCCCGGGCCGCCGCCGATGACCATGACCTTCTTCGGGTTTTCGGTTCTGTTCATCGGGTTTTCATATTCTCTGGCAACGCGCGGGTTGACCAGGCAGGTGGCTGAAGTGCCGGCCAGCAGGCCTGCTTCACAGCCCTGCAGGCAGCCGATGCAGTAACGGATGTTCTCGAATTTTCCTTCCATGGCCTTCTTGGGCAGGTAAGGGTCCGCAAGAGAGCCTCTTCCCATGCCGATGAAGTCAGCCTTGCCAAGCTTCAGGAGGGCATCCGCCATCTTCGGGGAATTGATCCTGTTGGTGCAGACAACCGGGATATGTACCAGGTTCTTGATCTGCTGAGCAACGTCCATGTTCAGGGCGTGCTGTGTGTACATCGGGGCGATGATCTGCTTTTCCGCCGGAGAAGCATACATGCCGTTGGAAACATGGATGGCGTCCACGCCAAGCTCTTCCAGATAGGAAACAAGCTCATAGGAATCCGCCGCGGTCCGGCCGCCAAGCAGGAATTCGTCCGAGGAAATACGGATCATGACCGGATAGTCAGGGCCGACATTCGCACGGATGCTTTCAATGATTTCCTTGACGATGCGGGTGCGGTTTTCAAAGCAGCCGCCGTATTCATCTACACGCTTGTTGGTAAACGGTGACAGGAACTCGGACAGCAGGTAGCCGTGGGCAGCATGGATTTCCAGGCCATCGAAACCGGATTCTCTGACTCTTTTTGCGGTGGAGCCGAAATCCCTGACGATCTGGTGGATTTCTTCAACGGTGATCTCTCTGGGCATGTCCATGCAGAAAGGGTCTTTGATGGCACTGGGTGCGATGGGCTGCACATTGCCGTTGACCGCATGCTTGGACTGTCTGCCGGGATGGTACATCTGGCAGAAGATCTTGGAGCCATGGGCATGGACAGCTTCCGTCAGTTTCTTATTTCCTGCAATCTGTTCATCATTGTACAGGCCGGGAATGAACTCATAGCCCTTGGCGTTGACATTGACAGCATAGTCTTCGGTAATGATCATGCCCCAGCCGCCTTTGGCCTTCTCCTCATGATACTTGATGTAACGTTCGGTGACCATGCCGTCAGCAGTACAGAGGTTCATGACCATCGCCGGTACAATCAGCCGGTTCGGGATCTCACATGTCCCGATGTTTTTCGGTGTAAACAAATACTTCAGCATTCTCGTATCCTCCGTTTTCTTTCTGAGGAAAGTATAGCGGGTGGAATCATGCCATGGTCAACCCCTGACTTTTTACCCTTTTTTCTCAGGAATGAAGGCGTTTTCACCGTAAAACAGCCAAAACCCCCATGGAATGGTTCCAGGGGGTATGTGGCTTATTCCAGAACGGCCTGCAGTTCGACAATGCGGTGGAAGCTGCCGGTGCTGACGCCGCGGGAAACAAGCAGGCCCCTGATCCTCGGGTCAGACAGGCCGTAACGTTTTCGTACAAGGGCCTTGAAGCCATCAATGACACCGGTATCAAAATGCATCATCTCGCCGATATCCACATTCGTGCAGAAGCACCTGCTTTCAGGAACATAGTCAAAATCGTCGGTCAGGCGGATGTTCATGGCACTGACATAGCTTTCCCGGATGCGGATATCCCATGACTGTACATCGCCATGCACATCGAAATACGGATCAACAAAGGGATTGACTTCATCGGAAAACAGCAGTTCGCTGTTTTTCCCTTTCAGCGTGACCCGCTCATAGACATCACCGCGTCCGTCCACCAGATGGCAGCGGTAACAGGCCGGTATCTCCGCCACCCACATACAGCCGATGTTGTCTTCGGCCAGCTTGACCCGCACCGCCAGTTCCCGGCTTCTTGCGGCTAACAGCAGGCTGCGGCGGCTTTCCTGTTCCTGTTTTTTCGCGAAATCTTCCAGATACGCACTGAAGCGTTCCTCATAGTCCCGGCTGCGGAAGGAGGTGATTTCCTTGATGTTCATGCCGAAATTCTTATGCATGATTGCTTCCAGCAGCCAGAAGACATCCTTGATCTCATACGTCCGGTAATTGTTCTCCGCGTTGCGTACGGAGGTGATGGTGCCCTGTTTTTCATAGTAGCGGATCATATCCCGTGATAAATGAAGGATCTCCGCCACTTCGCCGATGGTATATTCCATAGTATTCTCCTGCATGTATTGTTTCACAAAGACACGCTATCTGTCAAAACAGAAAGACCGCCTGACGCGGTCTGCCTGATTTTAAGAAAGGGGTTGTTATTCAAGCTTTATATTTCCACAGCCTTTCCGGCTGACGATGTAAGAATACAGGATCTTTCTGATGCAGCAATGAAGAAAATCTGAAGAGTTTGTGAACTGTGTTCCTCTATCGGAAAAGAAATGCATGTATAATACGGATATGAAATGTCAGATCCTGCATGAATCCTCACACCGCATGCGTGTGCACCTTCTTTCCTTACGCCTGACGATGGAAAAGGCTTCGATCCTCGAACAGTATCTTGTTCAAAGCGCCGGCATCCGCAAAGCATCCGTCAACGAACGCACCGGCAATGCCGTGGTCTTTTTTGACAACCGCGCCGCTGCAGTCAGTGCCCTTGCGGCCTTCTCCTTTGAAGATACCGCCATTGAACCGATGGATCTTTCCGCCCGGAAAATCAATGCCCGCTATGAAGAGCAGATGTACAGGCATATCCTGAGAAGAATCGCGGCCAGGCTCTTCCTGCCCGCTCCCGTCAGAACCATCCTGAACTTCATCCGGGCTGTCCCGTATTTTTCCGACGGCATCCGTGCCTTATTCTCCGGCCGCCCGGATGTCACCATCCTGGACGGGGCTTCCCTGGCCATGGCCCTGTATACAAAGCATACGGATATGGCCGGATCCATCCTTTTCCTGCTTGGTTTCAGCCAGATTCTGGAAGAGTGGAACTACCGCAAGGCCGTGGATGAACTGGCCCGGGCCATGGACCTGCACGTCGACCATGTCTGGGTCAGAAACGAAGACGGCACGGAAACATTCATGCGGGTCAAGGACCTGAAACCGCATGACCGCATGGTTGTCCGCACTTCATCTGTCATCCCGCTGGACGGGATTGTTGTCGAAGGTGAGATGCGGGTCATGCAGAAAAGCGTGGCCGGCGACAACATGGCAGTGTACAAGGAAAAGGGATCCCATGTCTTTGCCGGCAGCGTCGTCAAGGAAGGCGAGTGCCTGGTGGCGGTGAAGAATACCCAGGGCATCAGCCGTTATGAAAAGATCATGCAGGTCATCGAACAGTCGCAGATGCTGAAAAGTGAAACCGAGACAAATGCATTGAAAGACGCCGGAAAGCTGGTGCCGCTCAGCCTGCTGGCTTCCGCGGCCGCCTGGCTGATGACCGGCGATGTTTCCCGTTCCCTTGCCGTTCTGAGCGTGGACTATGCCTGCGCTTTGCGCCGCAGTGTCCCGATTGCCATGCTTGCGGCCATGCGGGAATGCATCGATGCCGGCATGACCGTCAAAGGAGGAAGGTATCTGGATGATATCGCAAGGGCATCGGTGATCGTCTTTGACAAGACCGGCACCCTGACCGACGCCGTACCGGAAGTGTCTGCGGTATATGCCTTCCATGGCGAAAACGAAGACGACATGCTATGCCTGGCGGCCTGTCTGGAAGAACACTTCCCGCACGCCTTTGCCAGTGCGGTTGTCAAGGAAGCGCAGCAGCGCGGCCTTGACCATGAAGAAGAACACGCTGATGTCGAATACATCCTGGCTCATGGCCTGGCTTCCGGCATCAACGGCCGCCGGGTCGTCATCGGCAGCCATCATTTCCTCTTTGATGACGAGGGCTGTACGGTGGCCCCGGAAGATATGGCCCGCTTTCAGAATCTGCCAACCGATGCCAGCCGGCTGTATATGGCCATTGATGGCATCCTTTCCGCCGTCATCTGCATCCATGATCCGCTGCGTCCTGAAACAGCACAGGTCATTGCCGCCTTGAAGGAAAGCGGCCTGCGCACGGTGATGTTGACGGGGGATGGCCATGCCAGTGCCCAGTCTGCCGCAGAAGCCGCCGGGATTGATGAATTTCATGCCGAATGCATGCCGGATGACAAGGCAATGTATATTCAGAAGCTGCATGATGCCGGGGAAACCGTTATTCTTTCCGCCAGCGGCATCGGCGATGCGGTGGCACTGCACTATGCGGATGTGGGCATTGTCGTATCCGACGGTGCTGCCCTGGCAAAGGAAATCGCAGATATTTCCATCAGCGAGAAAAGCCTTTCTTCCCTGGTCATGTTAAGGGATATATCTCTTGCCCTGCGCGGGCGGATCAAAGGCAGTTATCTGGCAGCCACCGGGCTGAACACCCTGCTGATCACGCTGGCCGCAGCCGGCCTGATGCCTTCATCGGTTTCTGCCTTCCTGCACAATTCCCTCACGCTTGTGCTTTGCATGCGTGCACTGACGCCGCTGGCCGAAAACCGTCTGTCAGCATGACGCTTTTGTCGAAACAATCCATATCCGATTCGTTTTCAAACATGGCCGAAAGGGGTTTCATTCACTATAATTAAGGAAATAACTCACAAGGAGGAATGTATGGCCTTAACAATTATGACTGAAGCTAACCGGTGCCTGCAGTGCAAGGTTCCTATGTGCAGAAAGGGATGTCCGATCAGTACACCGATTCCTGAAGTAATCGCAAAGTTCAAGGAACAGAAGCTGATGGATGCCGGCAAACAGCTTTTTGAAAACAACCCGATGTCTTTATTCTGCGCTGTTGTCTGTGACCACGAAGCGCAATGTGCGGGCCACTGTGTCCTTGGCCGCAAGGGCGCACCGGTCCATTTCTACAACATTGAAAAATTCATCTCTGATGCCTATCTTGACCGTATGAAGGTCACAAAGCCGGAAAGCAAGGGCAAGCGGGTTGCCGTCATCGGAGCCGGCCCGGCCGGCATGACAGCCGCTGTTGTCCTGGCATCCAACGGCTACGAAGTTACGATGTTTGATGACAACGACCATATCGGCGGCATGTTAAGATACGGCATCCCGGAATTCCGTCTGCCCAAGACGACCCTGGACCGTTATAAGAAGATCCTCGACAAGCTGGGTGTCCTGTTCCGTCCGAATACCGCCCTGGGTGAAGCGCTGACCATCGGCAACCTGTTCCGTGACGGCTATGCGTCAGTCTTTGTCGGCACCGGCGTCTGGCGTCCGAAGAACCTCGGCATTGAAGGCGAAAGCCTTGCCAACGTCCACTTCGGCATCTCCTATCTGGAGAATCCGGATGCGTTCGATCTTGGCGAAACCGTCGCCATCATCGGCATGGGCAATGTTGCCATGGACGTCGCCCGTACGGCGCTCCGTCATGGTGCCCAGACCGTCACACTGTATGCCCGTTCCAAGCATATTGCCGCAAGTGAACACGAAATGGATTATGCCAGGCTTGACGGCGCCGAGTTCGAATTCGGCCAGGCAATTGAAAAGATCACCGAAGACGGTCCTGTCTTCAAGGTTGCCATCTTCGATGAAAATGACAAGGTCATCGGCTACAAGGACGAACTCAATTACGTCAAGGCAGACTCTACCATCCTGGCTGTCTCCCAGGCGCCGAAGAACAAGCTCATCCTGACGACGGAAGGTCTTGAAGGCAACGAAAGAGGCCTGCTCATCGTTGATGAAAACTGGATGTGCACCGTTCCGGGTGTCTTTGCGGCAGGCGATGTCGTCAACGGTTCCAACACGGTTGTTGCGGCAGCTTACCAGGCCAAGGAAGCGGCTTACGCCATGATGAAATACATGGAAAAAGAATAAGTCCAGAACCGTCCGGCAGGAAATCCTGCCGGATTTTCTTACCGTCAGAATGCTGAACCGGAAAAAGGAGATCCTGAAGCGGATCTCCCTTTTGTCATCTGTTTATCAGCCGGCCGGCTCAAAGCTGTTGGAAATCAGCGACCAGTACGGTGTTGAATTGTACTGCTTCTCCCAGAGCACAGCTTTATAATATCCGGAAGGCTTGCTGCTGCAGACAAATTCTTCTTTGTCGTCATCCCAGTACCATTCATAAACCTGATAGCCCACCACGACAATGTCGCCGGTGCCTTCCACCTTGTTGAGGGCCATCGTCGGCAGATGGCCGGTGAGGCCGGTGATCGGATAGATGCAGTAATAGGCGTGGTCGTTGATGCCAATCGGATTCCTGTAGGCCGTGTGGGCCGCTTCGGCATTTTTCAGCATGATCTCAAAGTCATATTCAGCAAGGTTCAGCACGTTTTCCCGGATCCAGTCAATCTTGAAGCCGTCAAAACGCTTATACCCATTCGGATACCAGCCGCGCGGATCAACACCCTCCTTATCAATGTATACATCCGTTCCGGGATAGAGGGTATAGTTCACGCTGGAAAGGAACGGCGCGATCAGGCTGTCGATGATCTGTTCGGAATTGATCTGCGGGTTGGAAGAAGAATAGACCATCTGGCCGGTCTTGAAGGCATAGCCCAGGGTAAACTGGTCCAGGAAGTCGTACAGGCTGCTTGGATGTGACCACAGGGTTTCCAGATCGAGCAGAACGCCGCTTGTTTCATCAAAGTGGTACTTTGTGCCGTTGATGGTATACCACCCTTTGATCATTTCACCGGTGATCTGGTCATAGTAATACACGTTGCCGTACTGCGTCGGGTACAGAAAGATATCCGAGCCGGCCGGTGTATACCAGCCTTTGATCATCTTGCCGTCAGCGTTGTATCTGACCCATTTGCCCTGCTTGTTGATGCCGGCGGCCAGGTCGCTCTGGTAAATGTAAGGCATCCAGACTTCCTTGTTTACTGCCTTGGCACCCCCATAAATGGCGTCCAGCCAGTACCAGCCATCGGATACAGGGTCATAGATTTCCCGACCTCTTTCATAGCCATAGACAGTGTCGGTGATGTTTTTGGGATCCCCCATCATCCCCTGACGGGTGCCGTTTTCATACCAGTACTGCCTGCCGCCTTCTTCTTTCCAGACAAGGTGGTCAAGGGCATGTACCGGTACTGCCGAGACGAGCATCGTCAGCGCCATGGCCGTTTTCAAAATGATGTGTTTCATAGTAATAACCTCCTGATGATTTCTCTTATTATACATGGAATTCATGGAAGATACCCTGCCCGCAGGTACGGTTTTTCCCCTCCTGCAGGCAAAACGGGTATAATATTATCAGTTAGTATACTCTAATTTAAGGAGGTATCCAGATGAAAAAACAGTTGTTTACAGTAGAACACGACGGTTTCAACGGAGCCTGGTATCCATGTCCGAAGGCGTCTGACTGCGGCATCATCCTGATGCTGGGGGACAGTGCGGATGACCGGATGGCTGTCTGCGGCGCCAAATGGCTGCAGGAATCCGGCTGTCATGTCATGGCCATGTCACCGGCAAAAAAGGATTACGGCCATCATGACTATCCCCTGGAACGCTTTGGCAGAGCCATTGCCTTCATGCAGGAAAAAGGCTGTCAGAAGATCGGCATTGCCGGAGCTTCCACCACCGGCATGCTTGCCCTGACTGCGGCATCGTATTATCCGCAGCTGACATTGACCATTGCCCTTTCCCCAAGTGACTTCATCATGGAAGGCTTTTATCAGGACGGTAAAGACGGCATGCATGAAAGGCCGGGCGACAATGAATCCTCAGTAAGCTGGAACTCGCAGCCGCTTCCCTATCTGCCGTATGCTTACCGCCATCCGCAGTACTGGCAGAAGATTCAGGAATATTCCAAAGCAACCGACAACGTCATCGCCTCACGGCAGATGTTTGACGAGTCCGAACGTCTGCATCCTCTGCAGGAAGAGGAAAAGATCAAGGTGGAACGGATCAAAGGAAAGATCCTGTTCATCGGGGCTGAGGATGATGTTCTCTGGGATACGTGCAGGTATATCCGCCGCATGACCGACAGGCTGAAGGAAAAACCGCATGAATGCACTTTTGAGGCTTTCCTGTATGAGCACGGCACCCACTTTGTCTTCCCCGAATCCATGTTGAAGAAGATGCTGCCGGTGGGATCACAGCTGCTGGTGCAGTTCATGTTCAGGGCGGCAAGGGAGTATCCTGAAGAATGCCGCAGGACAAGGATCCATATCGACCGCCAGCTGCGCCGCGTCATAGAGGAATGGGTTCATCAGTAAACAGGGCGAAAGAAAAACGATCCGTGTAAATGGATCGTTTTCAATTGCCTTATGCGATGGTGATGTGCCAGAGGAAGGTTTTCTTTTCCCCGGGCTTTGCGGTTTCGTGCCTTCCTTCTTCATTGAGGCTGTTGGCCCAGCCATTCCAGGGTTCCATGCATACGAAGCTTTCCGCTTCCTGTTCCCACAGGACACCGTGTCTGAAGTTCTCATCAAAGCTGACAGTGACGGTGTGGCCGTTGCCGGCATCCTTGAAGACCATCGGGTTCTGAATTCCGGTTAAGAAACGGATATTGCTGTCGGACTGGGGGTTGCGGGGCAGGGTAATCACTGCAGGTGCTGCCGGCTGTTCCCCCTTGGCATGGTCGGAATATGTATCCGCATGGATGTCAAAGCTGACGTTATCGACATCAGAAACCGTGAAATACGGATGGAAGCCGACAGAATACGGCATATCCTGTCCGCCGGTATTCTCCACTGTCAGGGAAAGGCCGGCACAGTCATCCTTCAGGGTATACTCCATTGATAGTCTGAAATCAAAAGGATAGACAAATTTGGTCAGGCCGTTAGGCGTCAGTTCAAGGACGATGTGTTCATCAGTTGCTTTTGCGACTTTCCACGGCAGCAGATCGGCAATGCCATGGTTTTCAATCGGGTAGGGTTTGCCGGCAAATACATGGACGCCATTATCAGGCATACCACAGTTGGGGAACAGGATGGGAATGCCGCATCTGGGCCTTTCATCCTTTTCGAAGTTTCCGTCACGCAGCCAGATATACTCCTCATTTCCCTTTTTGAACGAGATGATCATGCCGCCCTTTTCCGGGCAGACAGTCAATGAACAGTTTTCGTTCTTCAGCGTCAGTGTTTCATACGCCGCACGATCTTTCTTATAAATTCCTTTTTCAAGCACAGACATGTCTGTATCCTCACTTTCAGTCATATTCTACCGCCCGTTGAAGGACAGAAACATGGAGAAAACAGACAGGAATCAGGATGGTTTTTCCATCTTCTTTCCATCAGATCCTGTATTTCCCGTAGGCAAAGATGACAGGCAGCCAGAAGATTTCCAATAAGCTTTCACCTGAGCTTCCGCTTTGTCATGAGACATGTCAAAGTGAATAGCGTATTTTTCAATGACAGCCGGCAAATCAGCTCCGTAAAGCTTTGCAGTCTTCGCAAAAAGACACCTGTTTTCAGCAGCCAGATTCTCGATCTTTCTTTTACTCTGCTTCAAAGCATCGTCTTTCCGCTTCAATGCAGTGTCCTTCCGCTTCAATTCAGTCCTCAATGCAGCATCCTTCTGCCTTATCTGTTCTTCCACATACAATTGTAATCCAACACACATATCATAGCCTCCCGATCTCACGATACTGCATCATCGGGAGTAATCAAGATCATTTTGCAGATACACAAGGGTTTCTGCACGAAGAAAGCCGGCAGTCCTTTCTGCCGGC
>JAFWCP010000385.1 GCA_017536845.1 Solobacterium sp.
AGCAAGGATATTTACTGGCTGGCAAATCTTGTGAAACAATATCAGAAGTCTTGAAAGCACTTACATTTTGAATTATAATGCCTATCAGTACAGGAGAGAATTTATGGATGAACTGATTTTGGCATTATCGAAAGTATCAGAGCAGTTTCTGCCTATTTTAGGCGCAGTTGCTTTGATTTTTCTTTGTATGGTCTTAAACAGGGCCGCAAAGCTTGTTTCTGCGATTACCGACACCGTCAAGGGCCTTGATCCGACGCTGCGTCTGGTTGACCGCAGCATCGAAAAGGTGCAGGCACCTCTCGACACGGTTGTCAGATATTCACATTCACTTGACAAAGTCCATGACAAGACATCTGAAACCCTTGCGAAGGCAGCTGATTTCGCAAGCGAGAATATTGATCAGCTGAAAACGAAACTCAGCGCAATGAAGGAAGATGTAACACCGGCTGAAGGTGAGGAGGAAACAGAATGAGCTCTAATGATGGAAAAAGAAAAGAACCTCTTGATTCCATAGCGCAGACCGTTGAAGATCTCAAGTGGAAAATAGCCATGCTTGAAAGAGGCGCGAAGGAAGAAGCGGCAGCCGAAAAGGCTGCGGTCGAGGAAAAGGCTCAGACCGTTGCGGAAGAAGCGGCTGAGGGTACTCTGGAAGCCCTCAACGCTGTCGAAGAAACGGCTGAAGAGACGGCAGAAGCTGTTGAAGAAAAGGCTGAGGAAGCCGTGGAAGCAGCAGCGGAACTGAAGGACGTCGTTGTCGACGCCGCGGCTGAAAAGGCTGAGGAGGCGGAAGCCGCTGCAGCTGATTTCACTGAGGATATCGCCGAGACTGTGATGAGAAACGCCGAAGATGCAAAGGCCGCCGTGGAAGAGACCGCCGGTGAGTTCGTCGAGGCGGCAGAAGAAAAGGCTGAAGAGGCAAAGGAAGCTGTTGAAGAGACAGCTGAAGCCATTGCCGCCGAAGCAGAAGAGAAGGCTGAAGAGGCAAAGGAAGCTGTAGAAGAGACAGCTGAAGCAATTGCCGTCGAGGCAGAAGAGAAGGTTGAAGAGGCAAAGGAAGCCATGGAAGAAATCAAGGAAACAGCAGCGGAAGAAGTCAAGGAAGCCGCTGAAGAAATCAGGGAAACAGCAGAAGAAACCGCTGCTGCAGCCGAAGAGAAGGCTGAAGAAGTCAAGGAAGCTGCCGCGGAAGTCTGCGAAGCTGCCGAAGAAAAAGTCGAAGAAGCAGAAGATGCTGCTGAAGAAGCAAAGGAATCCTTAGAAGATAAGGCTGAGGAAATCAGGAAAGCAGCGGAAGAAAAACTGGAAGAAGCAAAGGAAGCCGCTGAAGAAAAGATCGAAGAGGCCAAGGAAGCTGCCCAGGGTTTCACCGCAGCCGCCGCTGAAAAATTCGACGACTTCAAAGAAGCCGCTGCCGAAAAGGCAGATGACATCAAGACTGCCGCTGTCGACTTCAAGGATGCAGCGATTGAAAAGGCCGGCGAAATCAAGGATGCCGCTGCCGAAAAGACCGCCCAGTTCAGGGAAAAGATCGATGAAAAGTACGGCGACAGGATTGATGCCGCCGCAAAGAGCGCGAAGCAGGGTGTTGATACCATCAAACAGAAGGCCGCCGGCATTGCCGAACAGCCTAATGTCAAAAAGACTCTCGACTTCATCAAGACAAATGCCCAGAAGGCCGTTGATACAGCCAAGGACAAGTTCGATGACCTGAAGGCTGATGAGAATGTCCAGAAGACAGCAGACCAGGCAGCCGGCCTCTTCAAGAAGGTCACCACTGCCGTAACAGAAGGTACAAAGAAAGTTGTGACAAAAGCTGACGAGTTCTACAACAGACCTGATGTGCAGGAGAAGCTTGAAAAAGCAAGAACCGCGACGGCAGAATATGCCCGTAAAGGTATCGATGCGGTGAAAGGACTTTTCAAAAAATCATCTGACGAAGAATAACGGAAAGTGAAGGGAAAACACAATGAAACGTGTGACGATTTATGATGTCGCCAAAGAGGCGGGTGTTTCCCTGGCCACTGTTTCTAGAGTAATCAACGGCTCTGATGTGGTAAAGGGCCCGACAAGGGAGCGGGTGCAGGCGGCGGTGGACAAGCTTGGCTACAAGCCCAACGCAATTGCGCAGGGGCTGGCTCTGTCCAAGTCGACAACCATTGCCCTGGTCATTCCCGAGGCGAGCTTCACTTATACCGGTCAGATTATCAACGGTCTGATTGATGTCGCGAAGATCTACAACTACAGCATTATGCTGCATACGGTGACAGCGGGCATCACGGACATCGCGACCGTGATTGAGGAGATCATCAAATCGCATGTCGACGGCGTCATTGTCTACAATGACAAGATGGCTGCCAACGACATGCAGAAGCTGAATTCCTACAACATCCCGATTGTCGTTATCGGAAATTATATGAAGGCGGAAAAGATCCGCAGCGTCTATGTCAACGTTGAAAAGGCAGTTTACGAGCTTACCAGCAAGTATCTGGAAGAAGGCAAGGACAGAATCGCGATCCTGCAGGACCGCAAGAACATGTTCAGCTCGACCCAGATGGCAGCCGGTGCCGTACGTGCCTTCGAAAACAAGGGCAAGACATTCGATGGCTTCATCGAGATTCCCGGTGAATTCCGCACGTCTTATTCCTTCCTGACCAAATGGTTCCGGGAGAAGGGCCACAAGAAATATGATCTGATGATCGGCAACCGCGACTCCCAGACCATGGCAATCGTCAACGCAGCCCAGGAAAACGGACTGCGGGTGCCGCAGGATATGGAAGTGGTCTGCGTCATTGATACGAAATACAACGCAATGATGCGGCCGCAGATCTCCAGTTTCTCGATTCCCAGCTATGACCTTGGCGCCGTCTCCATGCGCGTCATGACCAAGATGCTGCAGAATGAAGAGGAATCGGATGAGCCGATCGAGCTCAGCTATCTGTTTACACCGCGTCAGACAACTGTGAATTGACAGCCGCGTCAGGAACGGATATAATCTTTGCGCTGTGAAAAGGATAAGTAACGGGCAGCCTGGTCCGCAAAAGAGACGTCCCGGCCGGTGAAAGGGAATGGAACTTCTGCCCGATGAATACACCTTGGAGCTTTCCGTCTCAAAAGGCGGAACGTGAACCCGCGTTAAGGGGTTGAGCGTGCACGGCAAGCCGTGCAAACTGAGGTGGTACCGCGCGTAATCAGCGTCCTTGGATCAAGGACGCTTTTATCTGGTTAAAGGAGATAGAAAGAAATGGATTTTTTTGACGAACTGAAATGGCGTGGCCTGGTCAAGGACTGCACCGATGAAGAAGGCCTTCGCGAAAAGCTGAAGACGCCCACTGTCTGCTACTGTGGTTTTGACCCGACCGCGGATTCCCTGCATGTCGGCCACATGCAGCAGATCATGCTGCTGAGGAGATACCAGAATGCCGGCCATACGCCCATCGCATTATGCGGCGGCTTTACCGGCATGATCGGCGATCCCAGGCCGACAACCGAACGCAAGCTGCTGACCCATGAGGAAGTGCTTTCCAATGCCGAGTGCATCAAGCGCCAGCTGGCCAGCTTCCTCTCGTTTGACAATGAGAATGCGGCCATCATGGAAAACAACAACAACTGGCTGGGTGAAATGAACCTGCTGACCTTCCTGCGTGACTATGGCAAACTGTTCAACGTTGCCTACATGCTGCAGAAGGATACCATCCGCAAGAGACTGGACACCGGCATTTCGTACACAGAATTCAGCTACACGATCCTGCAGTCAATCGACTGGCTCTTCCTGTATGAGAAGTACGGATGTGCCATGCAGATCGGCGGCTCTGACCAGTGGGGCAACCTCACCAGCGGCACTGAGCTGATCCGCAAGGTCAAGGGTGAAGATGCCAAGGTCTTCGGTGTGACATCACCGTTGATTACCAGGTCCGACGGTTCCAAGTTCGGCAAGTCGGAAGGCAAGAACATATGGCTTGATCCGAAACGCACAAGTGCCTATGAGTTCTACCAGTTCTGGCTCAATACACCGGATGCTGATATTATCGATTACCTGAAGCGGCTCTCACTGCGTCCGGTCGAAGAGATCATGGCGCTGGAAGAATCCCTCAGAACCGCTCCGGAAAAGCGCGAAGCCCAGAAGGCACTGGCAGCTGAACTGACCGAAATCCTGCATGGCAAGGAAGGACTGGAAAAGGCTCTGCGCATTACGGAAACCTTCTTCAAGGGCTCGATCATGGATCTGAGTGCCGATGAAATCAAGGAAGGCCTGGCCGATGCGCCGAAGTGCTCTGTCAAGGACGGCGACCTGCTCATCGATGCCCTGGTTGCCAGCGGTGCAGCCAAGTCCAAGTCCGATGCCCGCAAGCTGCTCCAGCAGGGATCCATCAGCCTGAACGGCAATCGCGTAACAGCTTTAGACGCAGTTCTGAAGCAGGACGAAGCGCTCGAGCGTGAATTCAGCATTCTGAAAAAAGGCAAGAAGAATTATATCCTTCTGAATTTCTGAAAAACAGACAGCCTGGAATCAGTGGTGCTGCCGGTGCAGCTACGGCAAAGGCAGGATTGAGATTCTTTCAGAACTGATGGGATCAGACATTGCAGTTTTAAGCTTCATATACAGCCCGGAAGAATGCTTTCGGGCTTTTCATTACCTGTTTTTGCTGATGTGCATGCAAAGGCAGTATGAAATCAGGCAGGATGGAAGCAGTGTGGCCTGAATCGGCAGGCGATTCTTCTGTGCCTTCACGGCCGGTGCATCGATTTTCAGGAGGATTCCTGCTGTAAGGATTATTTTGATTAGATGCATTTCTGTCGGTTTTTTACTCTGCAGGAGTGATCTTCATCTGATCTTAACGGCCAAGCAGAGACGATTGTGATATAATCCTTCTCATGAGGTTGCTTATGAAGAAGATGTTGCTGATCTGCCTGACGGCAGTGACTATATTAACCGGCTGCCGTCCGAAGACGACGGCCGATGACGCGAACCTTGACGCGTACAGGACCTATTTCGATTCCATTGTTTATAACAGCCAGTTTACCTCGTCCAGTGAGTATTACAGCATCTCAACCGAGATGGTGAAGATCCGTGAAGGCAGCTTCCGCTACTATGTATTCTTTGATGAGCCGCAGGTTTCGATGTATGATGTGATCATTCTCGCCATTGAAAATGACATGGCATACAATGAGGAAAAGATGATGCCCTCGATCGGCATCTTCGATTCCCGCTACAGCATGATTCCCTATCAGGTCAACCTGGATGAAGGCTATGTCAAGGGTATTGTCATTTCCGGTGAGTGCAGCGAACCGCAGCTGCAGCTAAAGATCATGGTGGAATGGAAAGACCACAACCGGGCCAACACCTATCGTGAATTCCATCAGCTGAACCTCAGTGTCGAAGCGGCAATAGAACCGTCGATGCAGTATGAGGAATTCGACATCGAAGAGAACAGCCAGACGGAAACGCCGGAGGACGGGAATGAGTGAAAACACGAAACGGGTGAAAAACGGATTCATTGCCGGTTCTCTGGCCTCTTCGGCCGGGGTGTTCGTCTCCAAGCTGATCGGCCTGTTCTATGTCGTGCCGTTCCGCTCGATTGTCGGCCAGCAGAATCTGGATTATTACTCGGCTGCCTATACATACTACAATGTTCTGCTGCAGATCTGCTCCGCCGGTCTGCCTTTTGCCATTGCCGCCATTGTTGCCCGCTATGCCAACCGCAATGATTACAAGACGCTGCTGCTGGTGCGCAAGATGTCGACGCTGATCCTGATGTGTTTCGGCTTTGGCATGGCAATCCTGTTCATGGCGATTTCCCGGCCGCTGGCTGCCGGCCGGCTTGGCCCGGCTGCTTCTCCGGAAGCGGTCATCGTCATGCAGAATACATTTGTGATTCTTGCCCTTGCTCTGTTCTTCGTGCCGATTCTCTACAGCTACCGGGGCTTTTACCAGGGTTTAAAGGAACTCAACGTCTATGCTGCCAGCCAGGTGATAGAACAGTTTGCCCGCGTGGCCGCACTGCTTGGCTTAGGCTTCCTGGTCGTCAAAGTCATGGGCATGGCGCCGATTTTCGGCATTTATGCATCAGTCCTGGCCACAACCGTCGGCTGTATTTTCGCCTTGCTGTATTTCATGGCCTTTGACCGTAAACAGGTCGTTCGCCTCAAGGCACAGGCGAGGCATCAGCGCACAAAAGCCGCCTCGGTCGGTGACCTGCTTCTGGAAATGCTTGGCTATGGCCTTCCTTACGTGCTGGTTGCGATTCTGGGCAATTCCCAGACCCTGGTCAATACCCAGTTTTTCGTGCGCGTCAACACATCGATGGGCATGTCTTTTGAGACTGCCCAGATCCTGAATTCCATTATCGAGACCAACTGCGACAAACTGACCTCGATCCCGCAGGTCTTATCCATCGGCTTCTCGGCCGGCATCGTACCGTATATGACGACAGCCCTGGAAAACCGGGACAGGAGGATGCTCAACCGCAATATTGAAGACTGTCTGGATACCGTTCTTTACATCGCCATGCCGATCTGCTTTACGATGGCAGTGCTGTCAGGGCCGATCTATTACTTCATGTACGGAGCGAAAGAACTCGAATTCGGCACGGTCTGCCTGCGCTGGGCGTCTTTGCTGGGATTCATGACGACCCTGACTCCCATATGCAACTCAATGATGCTGACGCTGCGCTTCCGCAAGGAAAGCATCATATACCTGGCGGTAGGCTTTATGGTCAAGCTGATCACTTTCTATCCGCTGATCCGCTTTACCGGCTTTACCGGATCAATCACCTCCAGCGTGCTGTGCTCGCTGACGATCGTCATCCTTTCGCTGCTGAAGATCAAACAGCAGTACAAGGTCCGTTACCGCCGCATCGGCATCCGGGCGTTCAAGATGCTGATAGGGTGTTTCTGCATGAACGGCGTCTATGCGCTGTTCCGGATGGTCGGCTGCAACGGCCTGCATCCATCCCGGCTGATCGCGATGGTGCAGCTGGCGGCCATGGGCATCAGTGCCGTTGCCGTTTACCTGCTTGTCACGGACGCCATGAAACTTCCGAAGGCTGTCTTCCACATGAGCCTGAAGGACCTGGTCTTAAAAGTCGCGCACAGGGGGGCATAGGCATATGATGCGTCTGGACAAATATCTTGCCGTCATGGGATACGGCACAAGAAATGAAATCAAGAAACTGATCAAGGCAAAGGAAGTAACGGTTGCCGGCGTGCAGAAAGTCACGCCGGAAATGAAGATTGACGAAAACACCGCTGAGGTGTATGTCAGCGGTGAAAGGATAGTCTACAGCCAGTATGTCTATCTGATGCTGAACAAGCCGCAGGGATATCTCTCGGCGACAAGGTCGGCAGATGCCAACGTGATGGACCTGATCAGCGAACCGTACCGGGACATGTTTCCGTGCGGCCGGCTGGACAAGGATACCGAAGGCCTGCTGCTGATCACCAATGACGGCCCTTTGGCCCACCAGCTGCTTTCGCCGAAGCACCACGTGGACAAGGAGTATTACGTTGAGCTTAAGAATCCGTATTCACAAAGTGATATGGAAGCCCTGGCGAAGGGGATCACGATCGACGGGGATGAAGAATGCCTGCCGGCCGAACTGATCCCGGAAGATGAAAAAACATGCCGTCTGATCATCCAGGAAGGCAAGTTCCATGAGATCAAACGCATGTTTGAAGCGCTTGGCAATGAAGTGGTCTATCTGAAACGGCTGCGGATGAAGAACCTTGTTCTGGATCCTGACCTGGAACCGGGTGAATACCGGTATCTCAGTGAAGAAGAAATTGCCGATCTAAAGCAGCCCGCATGAGATATGGTCGGGCAGGCTGAGGATCCCGGTATCAATATAATTCTGAATCACCGCGATGACCTGCCTGGTCAGGTCGTTGGGCGTGGAGGAACCGCTTGTTACGGCAATGCGGTTTTTTCCTTTCAGCATCTCTTCCCTGAGATCCATGGCCGAATCAATCA
>JAFWCP010000386.1 GCA_017536845.1 Solobacterium sp.
AGATCAGCTCCCGACAGCAGGGCGTATTGCCGCCCTGAAGGATATGGGTTTTTCTCTTGCAGATATTGTCAGGATCCTTGAAGTCTATGATGACCGGGAGAAACTGGAGCATTTCTTTTCTGTCCGGCAGAAAGAACTGGAGGCCTTATCAAAGGATACAGCGTACAAGCTGACGCTTCTGCTTTCAGCAAGGAAAAGGCTGAGAAAGGAAGAGAACATGAATTACAACATTACACTCAAGACAATCCCTGAGCGCTATGCCGCAACGGTCCATATGACCATTCCCCGCTATGAAGACGAAGGCGTGCTCTGGGGAAGGCTGGCCGAAGAAACCGGCCGGATGAATCTCGTCGAGGTGGATCCCTGCCTTTGCGCGGTGACATACCTCGATGGCGAATACAAGGAAGAAAATGTGGAAATGCTGGCCTGGAAAACAGTCAAAGGAAACTATCCGGATACAGAACACGTAAAGTTCCGCACGCTTCCGGAGGTGACGGTCGCAAGCTGTACTTACCAGGGCAGTTACACCCGGATCACTGACGTCTATACGGCCGTCATTGCCTGGATGGACGCAAACGGGTATGAACCTGCTGAAGCGATGTTCAACATCTACCACATCAGTCCGCATGAGACACAGAACCCGGATGAGTTCGTAACGGAAGTCTGCTACCCGGTGAAGAAGAAATCAGAGACGATCATGTGATCCTGTCAAAGACGCCCGCCAAGCTCTTAGAGCCATGGTGTCTTACCGCAAAGAAGAATACCGGAATCAACAGACCGGTATTCTTTTTCTTCTTTCCGACAGATGCCAGGATCCTTTTCCGTCAGAACATGCTTATACGCAGCACAATGTTATCCGTCTTAATATCAATATTGATGATTTCGAAGACGACAGGCAATTCCTCATATTGAATAAGGAGAATCTCTCAACTGCGGATTTTTCTTCTCATCCTTCTTTCGACTGTGCTTTTCAGTCACAGAGCTTTGTGCCTGTCTGAATCCGATACTGCTTTCTCTGCCGGGTGTTATCGTCATGCCTGCAGTTCTGCATATCATCAGAAGTATTGCCTTCAATATCATGAACCATAAAATTTTCCATCAACCGGCATCAATTCTTCACCTGCTTATCCCTTTCAGCAAAGCGGCAACTGCAGTCAATCTGTTTTTGGATTTCCACATCCTGTTCGGAATATCAGAGGCAGCACCATTTTATCAAGGTTGATTGCATAATCAGCGAAAATATTCATATGATTTCGCAAAAGCATTCGTCATTTCGCGAAATCGTATCTCTATTTCGCGAAATTATTCCGTAATTCCACGAAATACTGTACAATATTCACGAAAGGACAGCAATGATATGAATGATCTTACGATTAAAGAAGCCGCCGAACGATGTGGTATTACCAAACGACGCCTTCAGCAATTATGCAAGGAAGGGTCTGTAAAAGGCGCATACAAAAAGGGGATAAAATGGTTCATCCCCATGAAAGAACTTCCTGCTGCACAGTTACCCGCAACATCAGGAAAGCTGCCCCTTCCTGTCGGAATTTCAGATTATAAAGAAGCTGTTTCCGGCTATTACTACGTGGACAAAACGTTACTGATCAAAGAACTCATTGATACACGGCCGAAAGTGCTTCTGTTTACCCGGCCACGCCGCTTTGGAAAGACGCTGAACATGGACATGCTGAGGGTGTTCTTTGAAAAAACCACCGAAGATACTTCTGGATATTTCAAGGATAAAGCCATATGGAACTGTGGTGAACGTTATCAGGAATACCAGGGAAAATATCCGGTCATCTTCCTGACTTTCAAAGATGTCAAATTTGATTCCTGGCAGAATGCCTACCAGGATATTGTCGACATCATCCGTCTGGAATATAACCGCCATGCAGAACTTGCGGCCGGCAGAAACCTCTCACGTTTCGAATCAGAGTTTTACCAGAAGATCATGGATGGGACTGCTGACTTCAATGAAATGGCACGATCTCTTGGCATGCTGTCGGCCATGTTGAGAAAATACCATGGTGAAAAAGTGGTGCTCATCGTCGATGAATATGACACTCCGATTCAGCAAGGACAGATTGGAACGTATTATAACGAAATGATTTCGTTTATGCGAAATCTGTTTTCTGTCGCTTTTAAAGACAACGAAAATCTGGCTTTCGGTTTTCTGACAGGCATCCTTCGAATCGCAAAAGAAAGCGTGTTCAGCGGCATGAATAACCTGAAAGTCAATACCATTCTGGACCAGCGTTTCAGCTCCTGTTTTGGTTTTACGGAACAGGAAGTTGAAGAAATGCTCACATACTATGGCAGAAAAGATAAGCTCTCAGAAACAAAAGAGTGGTATGACGGATATCAATTCGGCAGCAATGAAATATATAACCCATGGTCTGTCATCAATTATGTGGATGAAGACTGCCGGCCTGACGCTTACTGGCTGACATCAGGGAATGACCTGATTGGTGAAATACTCCGGAAAGCCCCTGTTGAGATTCTGGCCTCCCTGCAGGATCTGATGCAGGGAGAACAGACCGTCACGATTGTAAATACGGGGATCGTCTATCCTGAGATTTTCAGGAATCCTTCGTATATATACAGTTTTCTGTTAATGACCGGTTATCTGAGAATTGTTGAAATCATACCTCAGAATGGCGGCGGATATTTATGCAGAACTGCCATACCCAATAAGGAAATCACCACTGTATATGAGCAGGAAATACTGTCACATCTGATGCCGGCCGAATCCGTTTCCACTGCCGCTCTCATCCGCCAGGCTTTCTATGAGCACAATATCGCTATGCTTACCGATCAGATCAACAATTTTCTGAAGCAGACCATCAGCTTTTATGACAGTGCAGACGAAGCTTTTTATCATGGCATGATGATCGGACTTACGGCGATTCTGAACAATCGCTTCCATATCCGTTCCAACCGTGAATCCGGTAAAGGCCGCTTTGATATCCAGCTCATGCCAAAAGAAAAGCATCTTCCCGGGATTCTGATGGAACTCAAAGCCACCAGAAATCCGGAAGAGCTGGAAAAGCTGGCTGAAGATGCTCTGCAGCAGATTGCCGAAAAAGAATACGTCACCGAAATGGAAGCACAGGGTATACAGCCTGTCTATCAATACGGGATTGCCTTCTGCGGCAAAGAAACTGTCATTCACTGCAAACACACATAAAACGCTCCTGCATTTCCGCAGAAGCGTTTTTTCAATCAGATGCTGTTGGCGACATTGTAAGCATCCCAGATGGCCTTGAGAATCGTGCCTGCCCCTGTCGCATCACCGATTTCATACATCGGAATGCCAAGGTCTGACCACTCTTCTTTCAGGTTCGGCGTCGGCTTGAAGCCCATGGCAGATACCACGGTATCCCCTTCCAGCAGTTCTTTCGTCCCGTCTGCCTTTTCCACCAGGGCACCTTCATCCGTCACTTCCACAAGCTTTGTATCGGTGAGAACCTTGACGCCTTTATATTCAAACAGGTCGACAATCATCTGCTTATTGGGATACGGCGCTCCCGAACCGCCGGCTGCCATGATATCACCCAGTGCTTCAACAACGGTGACATCCTTGCCATGGTTGGCTTCATCCAGGGCGATTTCACACCCAACCAGGCCGCCGCCGATGATGATGACCTTCTGACCGAGTTTTTCCGGATGGTCAATGGCATCCAGCGAAGTGACAGCCTTGTCAAGGCCCGGGATCCTGGGCTTTGATACATCCGTGCCTGTAGCCAGGATGATGACATCCGGATTCTGCTTTTCGATGCACCGCACACACGGTTCATGTTCCATCTTGATTTCCACGCCAAGATCCTTGAGCTCTCTCTGATACCAGGCATTGAGCTTCGCAATTTCCGACTTGAAACTGTGCGCCCCGGCTTCCACAATATGGCCGCCCAGATGGTCGCTCTTTTCAAACAGTACTACATTGTATCCTCTTAAGGCCGAAGTCCTTGCCGCTTCCATGCCGGCAGCACCGCCGCCGACAACGACAACCTTCTTTTCCCCCTCACCCGGCTTTAAACCCATGACCAGCTCTCTTGCGGCCTGGGGGTTGACAGCACAGGATACCGGTTCGCCGGTTTCCACACAGCGCTTGAAGCAGCCCATATTGCAGCCGATGCAGGGGCGGATTTTCTCCACTTCCCCGGCAATGACTTTATTGGGATAATCAGGATCTGCCAGGGAAGCACGGCCTAAGCCGACGGCGTCAATTTCACCCTTTTCCACGGCTTCCGCTGCCTTGTCATAATCCTGCATCCGTCCGCCAGCCAGGATGGGAATGCTTACCGCTTCCTTTGCCTTTGCGGCCAGAGGGATCATAAAGCCCTGCGGATTGTACATCGGCGGGCAGGCATAGTAGAACGAATCATACGTCCCGGTATCCACATCCAGGAAATCATAGCCGTATTTCTCCAGCAGCTTTGAAATCTCGACGCCTTCTTCCAGCGTACGGCCGACTTCCTCTTCACCGGTCAGAGTTGCCTTGTCATAATCCTTGATGTACGTCTTCAGGCCAAGCCGCATGCCGACGGGGAAGTCACGGCCGCACTTTTCATGAATGCCTTCCACGATTTCCTTTGCACAGCGCAGCCGGTTTTCCAGCGAGCCGCCGTATTCATCTTCCCTGCGGTTGTAGAATGCCATGGCCATCTGGTCCAGCAGATAGCCCCAGTGCATGGCATGGATTTCCACGCCATCATAGCCGCATTCTTTCGCCACAACAGCACCATCCACCATATCCGCAATCTTCTGGCGGATCTGCTCGACTGTTAATGCCGGTGATTTCAGTTCCGGATTGCGCCAGACCGGGTTTTCCGAAGGTCCCGGCAGGTTGGGATAGTTGCGGCCAAGACCCATGGTCAGCTGGCAGAAGATCTTTGTGCCATGGGCATGCACCCTGTCCACCAGCACCTTTGCCCTTTCAGCCCAGTGCGGGTTGGTATTCACATTCGGCCCCAATGCGGAATACGGGTCTACATGATAGTCCGTAGATGCCGCCCCGGGAATAATCAGTCCGAAACCGCCTTTGGCCCGCAGTTCAAAGTAGTTGATCAGGTTATCGGAAAATCCGCCCTGCTCGTCATACGAAAGACCTCCCATGGTCATCGGGATCACCGCAAAACGGTTCTTGATCTCCACATTGCCGATCTGATACGGCGTTCCTAATACATGATACTTGTTCATATGATTATCACTCCTTTCACTCAGAATACTATGATTGCCTCTCCGTTTCAAGACTTGATTGTACGCCACGAAAAACGGAGGTACATACCCTCCGCTTTGTTACTCGTGTGCCTTAATAATGGAACATAAGGTCCATGATGCTCTTGTGGCCGGGCTGACAGTGAATGTCGGCCAGAGCGGCATTGACCTGATCACGGTCCATTACATACACCGCCGGATCATAAATTTCCAGTACTTTTTCATAGTCCGGATCTGCCGGATTTTCCAGCGTTGACTTCAGGTATTCAACCCCCCAGACGCCGCCGCAGTCCTCGGGGAAGTTGCTTCCTCTGAACCTGACCATCTTCGGATAGTCTTCCGGATAGTCATCCACGAAATCCATCACTCTGATTTCATGTTCCCAGTAATCACCGAAATCATAGATGTATGAGATTTTCTCATGCATCATGAAGAACGACTCGATGGCATATTCCCTGCCATCCACCTCATCCTTGTCCAGTTCATCCGAACAGGCCGGCAGAATCGTGATATCCCAGCCTTTGAACTGAAACATGCTCAGATGGTCGCCTTTCCAGGCAAAAACTGTCCGGATGATCCGATCAAGATCGGTAAAGGTTGCCGCTGCCGGTACGTTTACCGTCCGCCAGACCGGCGGCTTTGTGCCTTTGATTGTAATCTTCAGCTGCAGTGCTTTCATTTTCATTCACCTCGCTCTTCCAGCAGCGCCTGGTTCAAAACAGCGCCGTATAACAGTATCATGATCAGGATCTTCAGCCACATGGCCGCAAGGAATACCGCCGCCAGTGAGCCATAGAAAGCAGAAGCTTTCCAGAACCTTGGAATAAAGAATGCAAACCCATAAGAGAACATCAGCCAGACGATGGATGTCAGCACCGCCCCGGGCAGCTGGCTCTTCAGTGACCGCTTTCCCTTCGGCAGCCAGGTATATGTCATCAGCACGATGGCAGCTGTTGCCACGATGACGACCATATTGGAATACTTCAGGATGCTGACAACCAGATGGCCAAGCTCCGCCATTCCCAGATGCACCGCAACATTCCCGATGAGGGTCTTCAATGACCCGCCTAAGACCTGGGTCACCAGGATGGCCGGCAGCAGCAGGATAAACAGCAGCGTAAACAGCAGTGCCTTCGGCTTGTCCTGCACCAGGCTGCTTTCTTCCCCGACGATATTCTGCAGGCTTGTCTGAATGGCCGTGACCCCGTTGGATGCTGACCACAATGTGGTTAAGGCACTGATGGAAGCCAGCAGCCCGCCTGACTGGCGGTTGAGGTTTTCAATGATGCCTTCCAGTGCATCGGTGATTTCGGGGATGTCGGGCAGATAGGTGACTACAAGGGATGTGATGTCTTCCGGCGTGACGATGCTTACCATGTTTGCGACGGCAACAACAAGCACAAGCAGCGGAATCATCGCCATCAGGATATACAGTGTCGCGTAGCCTGAATACACCCCGACCTTTTTCTGATTGCTGATGGAAATGACCTTTTTTGCCAGTTCAATGATCTTATGCATGGTCCACCTCGTTTCTTTTATCAGTATACTCAAAACCGGCCGTTTTCAACAGCGTATTTTTCAAAGATTCACTGCTGAAACGTTCTCTTTCAGTTGGTATAATAAGCATAACAGAAAGTCTCGAGGAACTTTTTTATGAAACCCGAATTGAGAAAACAATTGAAGCTGGCGGCGGTGGATATCCGTAAAGGCATCATGACCGCAACCCATGCCGCCAGAAGCGGACATCCCGGCGGCAGTCTGTCCGCTGCCGATGCCATCGCCTATCTGTATTTCCGGGAAATGCGCATCCATCCTGAAGACCCGGACTGGGTAGACCGTGACCGCTTTGTCCTGTCCAAAGGGCATGCCGCCCCGGCTGTCTATGCCGCCCTGGCCTTACGCGGGTATTTCCCCGAAGAAGAACTGCTGACCCTGCGCAAATGCGGTTCCCACCTGCAGGGACATCCCAACATGAACCTGACCAGGGGCATCGACATGTCGACAGGTTCCCTGGGCCAGGGCCTCTCCGCTGCTGCCGGCATGGCCAAAGGCGCAAAATACCTGCAGAAGGACATCAATGTCTATGCCCTTTGCGGAGATGGGGAAATGAATGAAGGCATCATCTGGGAAGCCATCATGTTTGCATGCCAGTACAGGCTGGACAACCTCTGCATCCTGGTGGATATGAACGGCCTGCAGATTGACGGCAAGACGGCAGATGTCATGAACATGGACCCCATGGATGAAAAGCTGAAAGCCTTCGGCTGCCAGGTTTACAGCGTGGAAGGGCATGACTTTGAAAGCCTGGAAGGCGGCTTTGAGAAATTCCACGAAAACCACGGGACAGGAAAACCTACCGTCCTGCTGATGGCGACCGAAAAAGGCAAAGGCGTTGCCTACATGGAATCAGAAGCAGGATGGCACGGCAAGGCCCCCAATGACATGCAGTACAGAATTGCCATGGCAGAACTGGATGCCCACCGTATGGCTCTGGAGGTATTATGAGCGAAGTAAAGAAAATCGCAACAAGGCTCAGCTATGGCCAGGAGCTTGTTGAACTCGGAAAAGAACACGAAGATGTCGTTGTCTTTGACGCCGACCTGGCTCTGGCCACCCGCACCGACCTGTTCCGTGAAGCCTTCCCGGACAGGCACATTGAATGCGGCATTGCCGAACAGAACATGTACGATGCAGCAGCGGGACTGTCCACCATGGGGCTGGTGCCCTTTGCCTCCACCTTTGCCATGTTCTCTGCCGGCAGAGCCTTTGAAATGATCCGCAACACCATCGGCTATGCCCGCCTGAACGTCAAAATCGCCGCAACCCACGGCGGCGTATCGGTCGGAGAAGACGGTGCTTCCCACCAGTGCTGTGAAGACTTTGCCTTAATGCGCACCATCCCTGGCATGATTGTCATGTGCCCGTCCGATGATGTTGAAGCAAGGAAGATGGTCCGGGCTGCGTATGCCCATAAAGGTCCTGTCTACATGCGCTTTTCAAGAGCTGCATCTCCTGTCTTCCATGCAGAGGACGCACCGTTTGAAATCGGCAAGGCAGAAATCTTAAAGGAAGGCCCGGACGGTGCCATCATCGCCAACGGCATCCTTGTATCCGAAGCATTGAAAGCAGTGGAAATGCTGGCGGAAGAAGGCATTCATCCCCGCCTCATCAACATGGCAACCATCAAGCCTCTGGACAAAGAAGCTGTTCTTAAGGCAGCCGGAGAATGCGGGTTCCTGATTACCGTGGAAGAGCACAGCATCATCGGCGGCCTGGGCGAAGCTGTATGCGCATGCGTCTGTGAAAGCTGTCCGGTACCGGTGACAAGGATCGGCATCCAGGACAGATTCGGCCACTCCGGTTCTGCCGCTGAACTGCTGGAAGAGTATGGACTGACGGCGCCGTATATTGCCAAGGCTGTCCGTATCAGAAAAGGGCTTGAATGATCTCAGGCCTTACGTTTGCGCAGGTAAATCAACACAGTTATTGATCGTATCTGAAATGAATCATTTCAAATACGATCTTTTTCAACCGGTTGATAGAAAAACCCGGTACTTCCCTGCGGTAACACGTGCAGATTATCACACATGGACAAATGATGAACACCCGTGACCGGGTGTTCGTTTTTTATCCGCAAAGCCAGAATAACAATTTTGGCGGAGATATCTCCGCCAGTTTCAGCTTTTTGGCGGAGATAACTCCGCCACTTTTCCTGAACCCCTTGCATTTTCCGGCAGAAGTATTAACTCCCGCTGCTGTTTTCGGATTGCAGCAGCTTCAATTGCAGCATCCCAGCAGCTTCTGAAGTCCATACACTCTGCAAATCACGATAACGGCCAGTAGTCCCTTACTTCTTTCTCCGCATCCTCTGCATTCAGCTTATATCTTGCTGCATAGTCAGCAACAGTTTCATGAAAACCTTTATTGAATTTCTTGTACACTTCCACAAAGGTCTTCCTGGCTTCTGCCTTTGCCTTTACCACTTCATCAGAAACAGCATCAATTACTTCATCCGATTTATCATATGCTTTTCCTACAGCATTATCTACAGCCTCGGATACAACGCCATTCATGTACATTTCAAACCCTCTGCACATCCTGCACTCTCCTTTCTCCGTTATGATTTCCGGCTTGATATCTTTCATCCATTGCAGGCCAAGGATATCACTCCATAGATCATACATCTCGATGTCAACACTGTCAAAATACTCTCTGTATTTCCGGATGTATTCTCCAAACCTGCCGATCCTTGAATACTTGATCAGCCCATAGAAATGCCTGGCCCGCTCAGGTTTATACATGGCAAGTTCTTCATCCGGAATATTTTTCACATTCACAACAATCGATGTCTTCTTGATCGGAAGAAACTGATTCAGCGGATGATAAGGA
>JAFWCP010000387.1 GCA_017536845.1 Solobacterium sp.
AGGCAAAGCCGTCAATCTGCACCCTGGCCCCGTACGGCAGCCAGGCGGCGCCGATGACGCTGATGCTCGGACATGGCTTGCAGAAATGGGTCTGCAGCATTGCTTTCACTGTTTCAAAATCTTCCGGTTCGGTCAGATAGACGGTCATCCGCATCAGATAGCTCAGGTCCAGTTCGTACTGTTCCAGAAGTGTACTGATGTTGCAGAGGACCTGGATCACCTGTTCACCGACGGTGCTGCCGACCAGATGCCCTGTCTTCATGTCGAGCGGCAGCTGGCCGGATATATATATAAAATCGCCGATACGCAGTGCCGGCGAATACCCTGTAGGCTCCTTAAAAGGATCCGTAAAATACAACGCTTCCTGCAGCATGGTCATTCATCCCCCTGTTCATTCTCGTATGGCCTGTCAAAGGATTCCTCATCGTCATCTTCCAGTGAATCGTAGAAGGCGTAGTACATTTCCTGCCGCCGTTTCATCAGTTCGTCATGATGCTTGTCGCTGACAACGAAAAGAAGATAGATTCCGGCCAGGGAACAAAGAATCAAAACACCTAACGATACGACATCACCGATCGACTCTAACATACAATCACCATACTTTCCGCACTATTATAGGCATCCGGGATGCCTTTGTCTAATCATACGATCATTTCAGCAGCCAGTCTTCCCCCTTGATATATTCGGTTGCGGAAAGACCGGGAAAGCCCAGCTGGGCAAGAACCGTATAGGCACACAGGGCCACACAGTTCGACAGATTCAGGCTTCGCGCCTCTTTGACCATCGGGATCCGCATGCATCTCTCCAGATGCTGTGCCAGGATGGCTTTCGGGATGCCGGTGGACTCTTTGCCGAAGATAAGGTAGATATCACCTTTGTCAAGCGTGTAGTCAAAGGAAGACGGATTCCGTTTCCCGTACCTTGTCACGTAGTAGAAAGATCCTTCGTTTTCATCCAGAAAGTGCTGCCAGTCGGGATAGATCCGATAGCTGCAGAAAGAACGGTAATCCAGGCCCGAGCGGCGCAGGTGCTTTTCATCCATCACGAAACCGAGCGGTTCGATCAGGTGCAGGTGCATGTTGAAGGCCGCGCAGGTGCGCATGATATTACCCGTATTCTGTGGGATTTCCGGCTCATACAGAACGATATGCAGCACTTTTTTCACGCTTTCTCAGGAACAGCAGGATCCCGAAGATCAGGGCCAGCAGGAAGCTGAAAACGGCGATGATCCGGATGACCAGGTCAAAAAAGAAGGTCTCGGGAAACATGTTGATCATGATCGATACATTGGGATCCAGAAGGAACAGGTCATTGTCAAAAAAGACATAATGAAAATTCATCCAGAAGGAATTGAAGTCCACCAGGGCATAGCCCAGCAGGCAGGCCACACAGACGGCGGTGATGATCAGGCCGTTAGTGAAGCCGGAAAACAGCAGTTCGGCAGCTTCGTTTATATGGCGCCAGATCAGCACGATGAAGACAAGCAGGCCGCCTGTCAGCATCAGGTTGCGGGCAAGGATGGCATTTCGGTAGAGATTGCGCACGTCAACCATGTGCAGGGTTTCCCGGGTGTCGTAGACCTCCCGGACATAGCCGTTGACGGCAGCGGTGACCTTGATGTCATCGCGCAGGCCGTGCAGGTAATCCAGCAGGGCGTCGGTGGCGTCCATCAGCGATTCTTCCGACATGCCGATATATTCGGCGGTGCTGTTTTTTTCATATTCGTATTCGTAAAAGGACCTGCGGAAGCTCAGCCCGTCAATGACGCTCAAAAGGATTGCGATCAGGAGCGCGAAGCCGGCCATGGCGCTGAGCAGTTTTCTAGCATGCATGGTCAGCCATCCAGGATTCCATCTTCCTGACTGCCTTGCCGCGGTGGGAAATGGAATTCTTTTCGTCCTTGCTCATCTGGGCCATCGTCTTTGCAAAAGGCGGATAGTACATGATGGGGTCATAGCCAAAGCCGTTCTCTCCTGCCGGGGCCTGGGCAATCTCGCATTCGACGGTATCTTCAAAGACAACCGGTTCTTCAAAGGGCCTTGTGATGACAATGGCGCAGACATAGCGGCAGCTGCGGTTTTCGATCCCCTGCATCTTTTCCAGGATGATCCGGTTCTTTTCGTCATAGGGTGTTTCGTGGCCCAGCCAGCGGGCGGAATGGATGCCGGGCTGGCGGTCAAAGGCGTCAATTTCCAGGCCGGAATCGTCCGATACGGCCATGATGCCATAGCGCTTTGTCACGGCGTCGGCCTTGATGACGGCGTTTTCGGCAAAGGTTGTGCCGGTTTCGTCTATTTCCGGCATATCGGGAAAGTCGTCC
>JAFWCP010000388.1 GCA_017536845.1 Solobacterium sp.
AAAATCAAGGATTTTCTGGAATTTCCTGTCGTCATAGGGAATCATAGCCTTCCTCCGGGCATTATTATAGCATGGCACAGAAAAGGAAAGCCCGGCAGATGCCGGGCCTTCCTGATCAGTATTCTTTTTTCTCAACAATCGCAATCGACAGCAGGATGGAGCCGACATACAGAACTGCAACGACGGCAGCCACCAGCAGCGGCGAAATACTCATGCGCACATCCATCTGCGGTGCGCTCATGAAGGTGATGGATGTTGCCACCACCAGCACCATATATACATAACGGCTTTTCTCCGCCCCGAACTTATGGGTAATCGGCATGGCAATGGCCGGTATGGCCAGGCCGATCAAAGCGAAGACGGCCAGGATGCCGGGGATGTCAGGCTCTTTCCTGATCAGCAGCACGATGGTGATCAGGACCAGCCCGATGGCTTCCATGCATAAGGAGAAGACATACTTCTCAACCGTCTGCAGGCGGCGGGATACCGGCAGGGCGCCCGCAAACTGCGGCCACTTTTCTCTTTCTTCCACCGTTAACATCGAATTCCCCAGCATGACCGGCAGGATCACCAGATAGATCAGAAACATCAGTCCATCCTTGTTAATGACGCCGATTACGGCAAACAGGACAAGCACCGCAAGCAGGGTGCGGAAACCAAGTACGGCTTCCAGAAAATCTTTCTTCAAGAGACCTTTCATCTTCCCATCTCCTTTACCATCATGACAAACAGTTCTTCAATATTCACCGGCCGGTAGGAAAATCCCTCGGCAGCATCGCGGCGGACCACCGCCTGCACGCCATAGCTGGACTGTTCCATGTGCAGGATGGCGGCAGGATCGAGCTTTGCAAACTGTTCCCTTTCACCGGCGGCGATGACATATTCCCTGGCCAGGGTGTCTTTTTCTTCAAACAGCACCAGCTTTCCCTTGTGCAGGAAGGCGATGTAGTCACACAGCTTTTCCAGGTCCGAGACGATGTGCGAGGAAATCAGGATGGCATGGTTCTCATCCCGGGCAAAATCCAGCAGCACTTCATTGACTTCATCCCGGGCAACCGGATCCAGGCCGTTGGTGGCTTCGTCCAGAAGCAGCAGCCTTGCCTCATGGCTTAAGGCCGCCGCCAGGCCGATTTTCATCTTGTTGCCGTTGCTTAAGTGGCCGAAAGGCTTGTTCACATCGGCCCGCATCTTTTCAAGATACGCGTTGTAGCGGTCCATATGCCAGTTCTGATAGAGGTCGCTTAAGATGGAGCCGATCTGCTTCGCATTCAGCAGAACCGGCAGGCCGACTTCATCCAGGACGACGCCAAGGTCATTTTTGACGGTGTCCGGCTTCTGCCCCAGCGCAGTGATCTCGCCTTCATCAAGATGGATCAGGCCGAGGATGCTTTTGATCAAAGTGCTCTTGCCGGCGCCGTTTTCACCGATCAGGCCGACGATGCATCCGGAAGGGACTTCCAGATTCACATGGTCCAGGCAGAATCCCGAATAGTTTTTGGTTGCGTTTTTGATTTCCAGTGCTTTCATTTTCATTTCTCCCAAAGGACGCTGATCATTTCCATCACGTCATCTTTTGTCAAAGAGCAGGCGGCGCTCAGACGCTGAATTTCAACAATGTGCTCTTCGATTTCCCGCAGCTGAAGCTCACGAATCATGCCTGTATTCTTGCGGGCGACGAAACATCCCTTGCCGGCAACGGTGTAGATATACCCGTCCTTTTCCAGTTCTTCATACGCCCGTTTGGTCGTGATGACGCTGACCTTGAGGTCACGGGCCAGGTTCCGGATCGACGGCAGCGGCTCATCGACTTCCAGTTCCCCGCTGATGACCTGATCGCGGATCTGTACGGCAATCTGTTCATAGATCGGCCGCTCATCACTGTGATTCAGAAACAGTCTCATGCATCCCTCCAACTGTGTATACACAATATATACAGTATACACAATCCTGTCAAGCCTGTTCCCGCAAAAAAAGCCTCAGCCGAAGCTGAGACTGCATCATGCATTGTTCGTATCCCGGCCTTCGTCAATGACAACTCTGGCCTCATCGGCATCCGTCTGGTCATACAGGGTATAAACCCGGTCGAATTCCTGCG
>JAFWCP010000389.1 GCA_017536845.1 Solobacterium sp.
GTC
The DNA here is from genome assembly GCA_017536845.1 of Solobacterium sp. The sequence continues at coordinate 4 of JAFWCP010000389.1, forward strand.
AGCTTCCAGCAGGGATGTGCCGATCTTGCCGCCCTGTGCAACTGAGAATGTGTAGCTCATGCCGCCGCCGATCAGGACCTTGTCAGCGATCTTCAGCAGGTTTTCAATAACAGCGATCTTGTCGGAAACCTTTGCGCCGCCCAGGATTGCAACCAGCGGTCTTTCCGGATCATTCAGTGCCTTGCCGAGGACATCAACTTCCTTGGCTACCAGGAAACCGAGAGCGGAAGGCAGATGGGATGCGATACCTACTGTCGAAGCATGGGCTCTGTGAACGGAACCGAATGCATCTTCTACAAACAGATCACCGAGGGATGCCCAGTAAGCACCAAGCTCAGGATCATTCTTGGATTCGCCCTTTTCATAACGTGTGTTCTGCATCAGAACGATGGAACCTTCTTCCTGTGCCTTGACAGCAGCTTCGAGTTCCTCACCACGTGTCGCATTGACAAATGTTACAGGCGCAGACTGTACTTCTGCCAGTCTTGCGGCAACGATGGACATGTCGTTCTTTGCCTTGTCTTCTTCTGTCTTTACCTTGCCCAGGTGGCTCAGAAGCAGAACCTTCGCGCCGTTCTCTGTCAGATAGTTGATTGTAGGCAGAGCTGCACGAACACGATTATCATCTGTGATGACGCCATTCTTGTGCGGTACGTTAAAATCTACACGTACAATGACATGCTTTCCTTTAACGTCCAGGTCTTTTACCGTTACTTTAGACATTTCGAAATTATCCTCCTTATTAACCGGTACACTTATTATATCATCCATATGTACCAAATGGAAATGAACTTCGTGCGAAAATGGCCTGATTTGACCGATCAAATGTATTCAGCGGCTGTCTTGCAGATGAATATTTCATGTTCATACGCTCCTCTTCAGACCGGCCGCTGTTTCCTGCGAAAAGCCGGCCGCAATGCCCGGTTCAAAACGGGAGAAACCGTCAGCATCTGCCATCACCTGATCCGTTCCGCTGCACGCGCGCTTATCTGAACGCTTCCAGCAGGTACCGATAAATTCCTGAATCACCTGCTTCTTTCTTCCAGGCTGCCAGCATTTCTTCGTCCTTGATTTCTGCCAGCATTTCTGAATTACCGGCATACTGCGCCGCAATTGCTCTTTCGGCAAACTCACGCATCTGTCTTTCTGTTTCTTCGTCCAGATCCATGGCCGCAAACAGATCATCGAAAGAGCCGGCCAGCACTTCGCAGATTCTTGCGTAGGCTTCCTCTTCATAGATGCCAAGATCCTTTTTCTCATACACCAGATCAGGGCCATTCACATGCAGGACACCATAGCGCAAGGGCCAGACAGCGATGCTTTCCGTAGCGATATCCTTCAGGCTTCCCTGAACCGCCTCATGCTGGAAATGGACGTGGCCGGACAGATTCAGCGTTACACCGTATTCTTCCAGCAGCGAAGACGTTTCACCATGGTTATGCATGGCAAATCCGTACGACATGTCAGGGCTTTGCGGCAGGACATTCTGATGCGAACAGGTGATGACGCGGATTCCTTTTTTCTTAGCCTCTTTGAGCCTTGCTTCCAGCCAGGCAAGGGTTTCCTCCTTCAAAGCCCCGGGCGCATCTTCCGTATTGGCGTCAAGGGCAATGATCCAGAATTCTGAAGAGGCGGCATACACATAGCTGAAGGACGCCGGATCGACCGATACGGCCTGCCGCAGGCCGAATTCTTCCATCTCTGCACGGAACTGCTTTTCAGAGATGTTTTCGACATGTACCAGCTGGTCACCCAGATAGCTGCAGGCATACGGATAGCGGATATCATGATTACCTGGCAGCACCAGCACCGTGATACCTTCTTTCTGTAAGCCTTCCAGAACTGTTTTCAGCTCCCTTAAGGAAACCATTTCACCGTTGAAGGTCAGATCCCCTGTTAACAGGACAATGTCAGGATGGTTTTCCTTCACCTCTTTCACAAAGGCATCCAGGATTTCCGTGCCCCGCTCGATCAGCTTGCCGTCATTGCTTTTTAAAAGCCGTTGGAATACCTCCCCGTCATCATACAATTCTGGGGCCAGATAATGCAGGTCGGTCGCGACATAGACCGTCAGTTCCTCATCATTTTCTTCCGCACAGCCGGCCGCAAAGAGAATACCTGCCAGAAACAATACCGCCAGGACCAGTTTTTTCATAAGCCATTTCTCCTTCCATGTGAAAAGGACGCTCTTCAGCGTCCGTTGGTTTATCGTTTCAGTACCTTCTGGAACAGTTTTTTCAAAAGGATCAGGACCATGCTGACGGACATGACCAGGCAGAAACGGAATACCGTCATCTTCAGCCCGTAGTCCATGCCCATCCGGTCCATGACGCAGAAATCTTCATAGTGGACAACCAGGATCAGGATGGTCTCCTGGCCGATCATCACCAGGAACTTCCTTAACGGCGCAAAGCCATCGGTAATGGCCCGGCACAGGCTGATGAAGACATAGCTGCCGGCAGCCGCTTCCAGAATGGATAAGAACATGCCCGGATACGTCCTTCCGGAAACCTCAATATGAATTCCTTTGTCCAGCATATACGTCCACACCAGCAGCGAACCGATCAGCACCAGCGCATGGTGCTTTTCGACAATTGCTTCATTCTGCTTATACAGCATGCCCAGATACACCATGAATACGCAGACCATGCTGACGTCGAGGTTGAACGGCAGCAGCCTGTACTTTGAAACGATGATGCCCATCAATGCGATCACTGCATAGAAAGCCCCTTCGTACTTTGTATCCTTAAGCCATACATGGCATATGTTGATGATCAGCTTGGCCGTAAACAGGGAAATCAGGAACCAGATCATGCCGATGGGCGGATACTGCCAGTTGTTGATTTCAATGCCCGAGCCCCAGAACAGCCCCCAGCCCTGATGGATCAGAAGGCCCTTCATGGTTTCCCACGTATAACTGTGCGAGGTCACAAACTGAATGGCAACCGCGATGGCAGCAGCCAGGAAATACGGAACCATCAGCCCTTTGAAATCCCGTTTTGTCTTCTGCCATACATCCTTCAGGCTTTCCGCCGGACGGAAGGTATAGCCGGATAAGAAAAAGAAAAGCGGCATATGGAAGGAGAAAAACAGGTTCCTGCCCCAATGCTCATACTTCATGCCATGACTGGCTGCCACACACATCATGCCAAGACCCTTGGCGGCGTCTACCCATTCAATCCTCTTTTTTCCTTTTGCCATTGCCTTACCTCTGTCTGATGCAAGCCATTATACACCAGAAGCCGGCAGACGAAAACAGCCCGCTCATCATGAGCAGGCTGCTGTTTTAGGATTCACTGTTCGCTCAGTCCGCACTCCTCTTCTGCTGATTGTCTGTGGCTTTTCGGGCCGTACAGGAAGATCAGCACGGTATACGGGATCAGCAGGATGACCGTCACTGCCGCTGCCGCTGTGATCCGGTAATATCCAGCCGCAAACAGCACTGCCGCTGCGGCAAGCCAAAGGGCGAGACAGAAACGGAAGTGCTCTTCGGCATGATGATGCAATGACTCGTCCAGCCTGTCCAGATCCGTCCGTTTTCCGACGGCTTCAACCATCAGGTTCGTCAGAAAGGAATCGGGAAAGCCGATCAGACACCAGAAGGCAATGCCGGCAAACACCCAGACATTCTCCATCACCTGCAGGCCCGCTGTGAACAGCAGATACGCCATACCGCACAGTCCGATCAGAAGCGTCGACCAGATGATCAGGTCACGAAGTTTTCGTTCCGCATTTTTCTTTTCCATGATGCCCTCCTTGATTTCTGTTATGCCATTTGTATTATACAAACCATATCAACTGTCGTCAACAATTACCATGTTTTTTTGATAAGTCAGGCCGCTGTCGTGGTAAGCAGATACAGCTGCCGTAAACCTGTCACGCCTTCCTGTCCCTGCTTTCACGTGAAAAAAGATGCCTCACATATGAGTGAAGCATCTTTGAGATCAATCTCAGTTGTCAGGCCAGTTGCAGATGGTGTAGTAGAGCTCTTCGTAAATGTCCGCGCTCTTGTCCCAGCTGACATCGGTGGTCATGGCGTTCTTGATCAGGCCCTTCCAGCCCGGCTTGTTGTTGTAGTACTGGTCAACAGCCCATCTGAGCGTGTAGACCATGTCATCCGCATTCGGTGCCCAGAAGGAGAAGCCGTTGCCTTCACCCGTGTACTGGTTGAACGGCTGGACGGTGTCCTTCAGGCCGCCTGTCTCACGAACCAGAGGCAGGGTGCCGTAACGCATTGCGTTCAGCTGGCCGATGCCGCAAGGCTCATAGAGCGAAGGCATTAAGAAGA
>JAFWCP010000390.1 GCA_017536845.1 Solobacterium sp.
AGCGGCCTTGGGTTTGCTGCCTGTTTCAGTTGCACAGGCAAATACTATACCATATCCTTCTTCACACATTCCTGTCTTTATGGTCTTCCCGGAAACAATTGTGGATTGTATGGATGTTCATGCGGAAGAAAGGGAGAAGGAAGGTTCTGAAAGCTATGCTTGGAACTGCAGGTATCATGGTGGCTCCTGTTCATTTGAACTCCATCACATATGCAGCCTTACAAGACACTTCATCGTTATTGTTCTGTTTTTCCTTTTTTTTACTTCCGTGTTTTCGGATTACAGTGTTATGAATATAATGAATGCAGAAAGGCCATGACCCGCAGGAGGTAAACTCATGAAAGCTGATGAACTGAAAACCTTGTTGAAAGACTACTCCAAGGACGAACTGATAAAGCTGTATTCCAGGACCTATCGCATGGTTCCTAAAGAACGTCGGGAAACCGAACTGGATGAAATGATCAGAAACCCCGAAGTGAAGACGGTGCCGAAAAAGAAGACGCTGGACTTTGACGTTGTCAAAGAAGATGTGCTCCTCTTTGAATCAGAAGCCCGGCAGCAGCTGTATCTGCGCCGCAACCGCGGCATTTCCGAAAAACGCCGGAGAAACTGGCGGTTTGATGTCAAAAGAAACATCAGCTTCCTTGAACAGATTCCTGAGGGTGATGAAAACCATACTGCCGCAACAGAGCTTCTGCTGAAAATCTATGATGTGCTGAGTACCGGATGCGGCATCTGGCTGTTCTCCACTGACCAGCCTTTCCAGTCTGTGGGCATTCCTCAGGCTGAACTGTTTGAAACACTGTGCAGACACGTATTGGCGGAACCAGGCCGGCCAGAATTCCGGGATCAGCTGATCAGACAGGCATGCGCATGCAGCCTTGATGCCGTCACGCTCCATCAGGAACTGATCAGCATTCTGGTTTCCATCTTTGATACGCAATCCCTGCGTGATGATATCATCACCCGCACAAAGAAGATCATACTGGAGGAAAAGAAAAAGATTCAGGGCAGAAACAGCAGATACATCGGTTCTGAAGACTACTGGATCAGAGATAGTATTAACAAGTTTACCCTGCTGGTTCTGTACGCCTTGATCCTCTCTGAGAAAGCAGAAGAAGGATGTACCTTCTTCTGGGAAAATGATCAGAATGATCCGGCTGAAGTCAGTCTCAATATTCTGCTTAATGTACTGAAGCTCTTTAAACGTTTTGATCTCTGGGTCAAAGAGTATGAAAATGCCGTAAGGAAGAGAAAGATCAATCCTCGTGACAGCCTGAAAAAGGAATATGCCGAATTCAAAGAATATCTTGCTTTGCAGAAAGAATAAAGGCACAGATAAGAACAACCGGATGAGCAGGTCATCAGAATCCTTCTCTATCTGATTCATGAAAACGGGCACTTGCCGCATTACCTGCGGAAGTGCCTGTTCTGTTTCTTTCTGAATGTGTTCAGTTTTCTCTTATGCCGAATATGCGGTTCTGTGTCCGGTTTTGATCTGAACAGCAAACCTTTCCCCCTTCAGCCATGTCGCAATGCCCGTCTCTTTTCCTTCACGGCATGACTTTTGGTATATAATTGACAGGCATTGCTTATTCAGTGAGGTGTAAAACATGATGAAAGATCAGATCAGCAGCGAATTATGGAAACTTGCCGAAGAATCGGACACGGTTCTTGCGGATATATATAAGAAGATTGATGAAACATGCCTGGCCAATTCGAACAGAATCCTCTCTGCATTTATTGAGAACCAGGTATCCTACAGCGACTTCAGCGATATCAACGGTTACGGCAACTATGATGCCGGCAGGGATAAGCTGGAACGTATCTTTGCGACCGTACTGGGCTGTGAGGATTCTCTTGTAAGGCCGCAGATCATGAGCGGCACAAACGCCCTGTACCTTGCCTTCTCTGCCCTGCTTAAGCATGGGGATACGATGATTTCCTTAACCGGCATGCCGTATGATTCCCTGCAGGAGATGATCGGCCTTTCCGGAAACTCTTCGCTTTCTTTAAAGGCCAACGGTGTCCTGTATGAACAGATTGACCTTAAGGACAATGCCTTTGATGAAGAAAGGATCGTTGCCAGACTGAAGGAAAACAATGTCCGTCTGGTTGAAATCCAGAGGTCCAGAGGCTATTCCGCACGGAGCTCCCTTACAATTGACCAGATCGGAAGAGCCTCAAGGAAACTGGAGAATGCATTCTTACTCCAAGAGACTTCAACCATACTAAAGATG
>JAFWCP010000391.1 GCA_017536845.1 Solobacterium sp.
ACGGCATTGATGATATCAATGATGTACTGAAAGGTCTGAAACTTCACTGTATCAAGGAGCATTCCTTCACGCCGGATCATCTGGTGGAAGAAATCAGCCCGAAAGAAAGATGGTTTTTCAAACTGATGTTCACCGGCAGGGCTTATGGGAAAATCTACCGCCTGATAGAACTGGCATCTTAAAGGAGACAGACATGTTTACAAAGGAAATGATTGCCCCTTGCGGGCTGGACTGTTCAATCTGTGTCCTGGCGCAGAGAAAAGAGAATCCATGTGCCGGATGCCGCGGCCCGAATGACCATAAACCGGCGTACTGCGCGTATGAGTGTCCCATCATCACCTGTGAAAGACTTCGTAACAAAGGGTATGAATACTGTGATGAATGTCCGGAGTATCCCTGCAAGGATGTGATGGAACGGGAAACCCGTTATACGAACAAATATCCCCGGAAAGAATCGCCGCTTATGAACCTTCGGGAAATCCGCACGCTTGGCATGGGTGCCTTCCTGCAGAAACAGGCAGAACGTTTTACATGCCCATCCTGCGGACGGCCGCTGAGCGTCCATACATCCATCTGCCAATGGTGCGGCCATGATACCGAAACAAAAGAAGCATGATGCAGAAGAGGAAGAAAATGCCAATGAAAGTCGGAATCATTTCAGATACCCATGACCTTCTGCGTCAGGAAGTGATCAATGCGCTTTCTGACAGCGATGTGATCCTGCATGCCGGCGATATCTGCAGCCAGACAATTCTTGACCGGCTCGAAGCCATAGCACCTGTTTACGTTGTCCGGGGCAACGCGGATAAGGAGTGGGCAGGACACCTGCCCGTCTTCCTGGATTTCACCCTGGGTGATGTGCGGGTATACATGACACACAAGAAGAAGGATCTGCCGGACGACCATGCTGCTTATGATCTTGTTGTCATCGGCCACAGCCATAAGTATGGCGTTGTAAAACAGGGCAATACAGTCATATGCAATCCCGGAAGCTGCGGACAGCGCCGTTTCCACCTGCCGGTAACAATCGCGAAAGCACAGATTGAAGGAAAGCAGATTGAAATCCGGCGTCTGGATTTTGCCATGCCCATTGGCGGGCAGAAACTGGATACGAACAATACTTACGAAGTGATCGAAACCGTACTGAAGGAATACGCAAAAGGCCACGGCCAGAAAAGAATCGCCGAAAAGTACGGCATTGACCCGGCTCTGGCTGAACAGATCATCAGGCTCTATGTCACCCATCCCGGCGTGACGGTTGACGGCATCATGACCAAGATGGGGCTGTGAAGCAACAATCCCGCTTTCATATACATATGTACTGCCACAGAAGATGAAGATGCAGAAATCTCATCTTTTTTTGATGGAACAGGGAAGGTACAGATTCAAGAAATACGGGCAGGTCAGGACTGTTTGGTTCAAGAAAGACTTATAATAGTAGCACCCGGAAAAAGGATCCTTCAGCCCTATGATATGAAGAAGCGTGTGCATATGATCCTTTGGAAAATCACAGCGAAGGAGACATAGATGAAACAGTATATTGTTGACGCCTTTACGGATCAGCCTTTTGCCGGCAATCCGGCTGCGGTATGCGTCATGGAAACATGGCCTTCCGAAACATTCATGAAAAAACTGGCCATGGAAAACAATCTCTCCGAAACCGCCTTTATCGTCAAGGAAGAAACAGGTTACCGCCTGCGCTGGTTCACGCCGGCAGCCGAGGTGGAACTGTGCGGACATGCCACCCTGGCTTCATCCTTTGTCATCCTGAACCATGTGGAACCGGGTGCCGAAAAAGTCTGCTTCCATACCGTCAGCGGCATATTGACAGTCGTGAAAAAAGATGACCGTTATGTCATGGATTTTCCGACTTACGAACTGAAGGAAATCCCGGTCACCGATGCCATGGAAAAGGCCTTCGGAGTCCGTCCCATCAGGGCATTGCTCGGCCTTGACCTGATCTGTGTGTTTGAAACGGAAGAGCTTGTCCGTAACATGCAGCCGGATCAGACATTGCTGAAGGGAATGGAAGGCAGGCTGCAGAACGCCACGGCAAAAGGGAAAGCAACAGATTGTGTTTCCCGAAGCTTCTGTCCCAAGGTCGGGATTGCCGAAGATCCGGTATGCGGCTCGGCCCATTGCCAGATTGCCGCTTACTGGGCGGAAGAACTGGGAAAACAGGACATCACCGCCTGTCAGGCTTCGCCAAGGGGCGGATACCTTTATTGCCATATGAAAGAGGCAGGAAGAATTGAAATCAGCGGGCAGGCCGTTCTGATCGCTGAAAGCACCCTGGCTGTTAAACCGCAGTGAATGAAGAATACGGCAAACGTGCTGAAACCTGGCTGCCGGGCGGCATTTCGCACCTGGTTGGAAGAAAACCACGCACGGCAGATGAATGCAGGGGAAAAGTGCGCCGGGGAAGACCGGCCAGTCCGAATGTCTTCTATTACCTGGATGCGGCGGAAGAGGCTTTATGCTTTGGCTGGATCGACAGCACCTGGAAATGATTGACGGCATCCAGATGAAGAGGTTTATACCCTGCGGGAAAACAGCTCCTGTACCGAGCTGATCAAAGAACGGGCCAGACGCCTGGAAAGGCTGGGTCTGATGCATGACGCAGGCCGGGCAGTCCTGCCGGCCATGGGCCCGCGCAGCTTTCACATTGACCCGCAGATCGAACAGGCTTTGAAAAAGGCGAGGGTATGGAAGGCATTCCGCTCTTTGCCGCCTTTGTACCAGCGGGTAAGGCATATAACCTTGCCTTCTGCAGAAAGCGTTTGCCGGACAGTTATGAAACCGCTTTGCGCCATCTGATCGAAGAAACACGGAAAGGCTGTATGTTCAGCGAATGGAATGACTATGGCCTGCTGATCAACGAAAGTGAGGAAGAAAATGAAACTGACTGATCTTTTCCGAAAGAAAGAAAAGCAGCCGCTGAAAGTTGAATTCAACAAAGAAGGCTGGGATGCCATTGACCGGGAATTCCTGCGCGTCTATCCCGGCCAGACCAGTCCGCTGCACTATATGACGCTGGTGAAATGGAAGTTTGGCGGCAATGACCCGCTGGACGGCGTCAGTGTCTATGACGGCGGCACGTACTGGCATTTTGTCAGCTATGGGCTCAGTGAGCTGTATGATAAGGAATCCGACAATCCCGAAGTCAGCGGCTATGGCTATGAACTGACCTTCAAGCTGAAAAAAGACGCGTATGAAGATGAACAGGCGGAAATAAAGAATATCGTCGGCATCATGCAGATGGTCGCCCGCCTGACCTTTGCCAAAGGTGAGATCTTCCGCCCTGATGAATATCTTTATACCGGCCAGGCTGAAGGGACTGATGCCTTTCAGAAATCAAAGCTGACCGGCTTTATCACGATTGCCGACCCGACCGTCAATACGATTGATACACCCAACGGCAAAGTGGAATTTCTGGAACTGGTCGGCTGCACCGATGCCGAGCTGAAGACCCTTTCCGACCGCGCGTCGGTGCGCAGCCTGATGGAAAGGATCGGCTCGGATGTGACCGATTACCGCCGTGCGTCCGTTGTCTGAGGATTCTTTTTCATCTGCGGAAAGCGTTTGTCATGTTCTCCATGCAGCTGTCATGATATGATAGTCTCAACAGGAAGCAACGAGGAAAAATCATGGAATACATTCAGCTGACAAAAGATAATCTGGCAGCCGAGCATATCTGCTGCGCGATTTCCAATAACAAGGACGTACAGGTTGCGTCCAAAAAGGCCTGGCTGGCCGAACGTTTTGACGACGGCCTCGTATTTTTAAAGAGCGTTGAAAGAGGCAAATGCTTTATTGAATACATCCCGGCCGAAAATGCCTGGAACCCGCTTGATGCGGACGGTTATATGTACATTGACTGTCTTTGGGTATCAGGATCACTGAAAGGACATGGCTATGCGGATGACCTGCTCAATGCCTGCATCACTGACAGCCGGCAGAAGCAGCGCAAAGGCCTGTGCATCCTTTCATCCGCAAAGAAGAAACCCTTTCTGGCCGATCCGAAATTCCTGAAGCACAAAGGCTTCAGGCCTGCGGATGAAGCAGACAACGGCATCCAGCTCTGGTACCTCCCTTTTGCGGAAGAAGCGGAAAAACCGAGGTTCAGAGAATGCGCGAAGCATCCCCATGTCGATGTCAACGGCTATGTGCTTTACTATACAAGCCAGTGCCCGTTCAATGCGAAATACGTGCCGGTCGTGATGCGTACGGCCGAAGAACACGGGATCCCGTTCCATGCCGTCCACCTGCAGAGCAGGGAAGACGCACAGAACGCCCCGACGCCGATTACAACCTACGCCTTATTCTGCAACGGTACATACCTGACCAATGAGCAGATGAACGAGCGGAAGTTCCTGAAGCTTGTAAGAGGATAGAAATGAAAAGGCCATTCCTGAAATTCCTGGCGGTGCTGGCGGTTTCGGTATGTCTTGCCGGCTGCCGATACGTTTCCAGCTATGCGGCCCTTGGCCTGCTGAGAAGCAATACGTCAAAAACAGCAGAAGTCAGCTTTGCTTCTCTGCGCGGCCGGCTTGTCTTCAGACTGAAATGCACTGAACCGTCACAGGCCCTTATCTGCAAAGGCAGTGTGGAAACCGGCAGCATCACCGTATCCATTGATAACGGTGACAAAGAAAAGAAACTGTTTTCGCTTGAAAACGGGGAACAGGAAGAAACGCGGTATGAAGCACTGGCAGAAGGCACAGTGTACATTATCGTCAAAACAGATGGAAGCTGCCGCAAAGGAAATCTCAGCTTCCGGATCGAATAAAATGATTTTCAAGGAGGAAGATATATGTTGATACAGCAGATCAGAAATGCCACCGTCAGAATCACCTGCAGCGGCATCGTCTTTCTGATTGATCCCTGGCTGCAGGATCAGGGAACCGGAATGTGTGCCCGAACGGTCAGACCGGAAATGGCCGGCGTTAAGAGCCCGCTGAACGAACTGCCGGACACACCGGAAAATATCCTGAAAGGGACAGACTGCTGTCTGGTCACCCACCTGCACCCTGACCATTTCACACCCGATTATCTGCCCCGGGATCTGCGCATCATCGCCCAGAACGAGGCAGACGCCCGGCAGATCGAGGAGATGGGCTTTACCCATGTGGGATGGTTTGAAACCGATACGATTACCATTGATGATGTAACGATCCATAAGACAAAGGCCGTGCACGGCGATAATCCGGATGTTGTGGAACGGATGGGCGAAGCCTGCGGATATGTCTTTGAAGCACCGGGAGAAAAGACGCTTTACCTGGCCGGTGATACCATCTGGTGCGAGGCATGCAAACGCACGATTGACCAGTACCATCCGGAAGTCATCCTGCTCAACTGCTGTGAGGCGACCACGCCCCGGGGAAGGCTGATCATGGATCTTGCCGACCTGGAAAATGTCTGCCGCAAGGTTCCCGATGCCATGGTCATTGCGTCCCATCTGGATGCGGTCAACCACGCTTTGCTTACAAGAGAAGATGTCAGATCGTTCATCAGGGAAAAAGGCCTCAGCCAGGCTGTCGTACCGGATGACGGCGAAGTGACTGCGGTCTGACGGACAGGCTCATGCGCATGCTGTTTGTGCTGGATGCTCAGGATTATGATGAATGCATCCGTGATAAAGTCCGTGATTCCGCCCGAGCCATCATCATCAGGGACGGCAAAGCCGCCATGGTGCACAGCACCCTGTATGACTATTATAAATTTCCCGGCGGCGGCATCAGAAGCGGGGAAGACCCGGTGCAGGCAATGATCCGGGAAACCCGCGAAGAAGCCGGCCTGGCCGTCATTCCGGCATCGGTCCGGGAATTCGGCTGCGTGCACCGGGTGGAAAAGAACCATCCCGATGAAACCGAACGCTTCATCCAGGATAATTTCTACTATCTCTGCAAAGCTGAAGATGAACCGGTGCCAAGACACCTTGACGCATATGAGCAGGAAGAAGGGTTTACCCCGGAATTCGTGGATCCGGAAACAGCCATTGCCGTCAACCTGGCGGCCGAAGTATCGCCCCGCAACAGGCAGATGCTGATGCGGGAAGCAAGGGTTCTTCGTATTCTGATTGATGAAGGGTATTTCAGTTAACAGACGTTCCAAAGAACGCCTGTTTTTATTTTTCTCAGGCAAACCCATTGACAGATACATCGAAGCTCGATATACTATATATCGAAGTTCGATGCATCGAACTGTAATACTCAGGAGGATATATGGATGAGAAAATCAGACGTATCTATGTTCCGATGACAGAATCCGGCTTCTATATCCTGTTCTGCCTGCAGACGCCCCAGCATGGCTACGGTATCAGCCGGCAGGTCAAGGAGATGACCGGCGGTGCTGTCAACATCAGCGCCGGAACGATGTACGGTACGTTATCAAAGATGGAAAAAGACGGCCTGATCCGGTTCTGGGCCGAAGAAGACAAACGCAAACTGTATGTGCTTACCGATCTTGGCCAGGAAATCCTGGAAATCGAGATCATGCGGATTGAAAGGCTGTATAAAAACAGCAGAGGGGAGAGTATTCATGCGTAAGACATTGACAAGATTCTTTACCATCGCCGATTTTGAAGATGAGGAAGAATTTCTCAGATACCAGCATCAGAACGGCTGGAAGCTGGTGAAGCAGACACCGCCGTGCTTCTTTACCTTTGAGGCATGCGAACCGGAGGATGTGATCTACCGGATGGATTATAAGAACTCCACCGAAAGTGGAGAATACATGCAGATGATGAAGGATTTCGGCTGGGAATATGCCGGCAAGTGCGTCGGCTGGCTGTATTTCCGCAAGCCTGCCGCCCTGATTGAAAGTGAGGAGGAAGGGGAACTGTTCTCAGACAATTCATCCCGCATCGACATGGTCAGGCATATCATCCGGACAAGGCTGCTGCCGCTGTGCATCATCTTCTTCAGCTGCGTGGTGCCCAACTTCATCAGATACCGTACGGGAAACGCACCCCATTACGGGGAAGCATTCTTAGGCGGCTTCTTCTCGGTGATGTTCCTGATCTATGTCTGGCTGATCATCCACTGCGGCCTCAGGCTCAAAAAGATCGAGGATCGTTATAAACAATAAACATGTCACAATTGAAGACCTGCTTGCATCTGCCCGCAGGTCTTTTTATGCGGCATGCCGGCTGAAGGATACAGGTCTCTGTTTTTGAAATACTCTGTCGCTGAATACATCGTGTATAATAAAATGCAAAGAAATCTGAAAGAGGCCGGCAGGGAGGAACAAGCATGAGACGACCATTGTATTCAGAATTGCGAACCATTTATGAAACTTCACAGGCCGATCCGCATACCTTCCGGCTGACCATGAAGCTCAAAGACATCGTCGACGGCAGCGTGCTGCGCCAGGCTGTCGCACTGACCATGCAGCGTAATCCGTATTTCCGGGTCCGGCTTGTGATGGATCATGACAGGATCTGCTTTGAAGACAATCCTGCCCCGGTGCCGGTGCTCCATACGGACAGACGCATCGTTCTTGGCAGTGAACAGACACAGTCGCATCTGATTGCTTTCTGTTACTGGAAAAACAGGCTGTGTATTGACTGCTGCCATGGCCTGACCGACGGCGGCGGCATTGCTCCTTTGATCAGCACCCTGCTTTATTATTACTGTTCGCAGTATTACGGAACGCCTCTTTCTTCAGAAGGCATCCGGCTGGCGGACAGTCCGGTGCTTCCGCAGGAATGGGAAGATCCCGCCCGTATTCCGATCAGAGACATAAAACCTCTCGTCGCCAAATGGAACCAGCCTGACTTTGCCATTGAAACGGGCAGCATCGTCCATGTCACCCCGGAAAGCGATGTATACAACATCCGCATCAGCGAGGAAGCCTTCATGCGGTTCAACCTTTCCAACGACTGATCACCTGCCACCATTATCGCGCTGCTGCTGGCCCGCACCATTGCCGCCCTGCATCCGGAAGCGGAATGTCCGCCGGTGATTGCCATGTGCGTCAACCAGCGCAAGGCATTACGAGCACCCTGTGCCCATCAGAGCCTGGTCGGGGATGTCCGGCTGCCTTTTACGAAACAGCTGCAGGCATTGCCGTTTATGATCCAGGCGACATGCTTTCGGGGCATGGTCACGCTGCAGTCGGATACGGATATGGTGCTGCATGACATCAAGGCATACCAGCAGCTGATGACAGAACTTGAGGCGATGAAGACCGTTCAGTAATGCAGGGCATGCTGTGTGAGAAAGATGGAGGAATTGTCCGCGTGCGTCAGCGCCGCCGTCAGCTATGTCGGCAAGGCAAGCCTGGGTGAAGCAGAAAGGTACATTCAGGAAAATGAAGCCCTGCCATCCACGGCGCTGCCTTCCACCCATGTGCCCTTGACCATTGAGATGAGCGCAGCAAACGGTTATTTCTTCCTGAATTTCATCCAGTATTTCAAGGAAACCGAATATCTGGACATGTTCATCCGCCAGCTGCGAAGCAATGACATCGACTATGATGTGCTGAATGTGACGGAAGCAGGATATCCGTTTATCACCCTGCCGTTTTGAATCAGCAGCCTTAAAGAAATCCTGCCTGATCTGATACGGCTGTCCGTTCTCTTTCAGGGTCGGCAGCCATTTACTGGTAACAGGGAAAGAGCCTGAGATCAGGCAGAAACAGAATCATCATAAAGGAGATACCCTATGGCAAAAGATATGGAAGCATTATGGAACAAATACATCACAACTGCACCGGTGCAGGCGAAAACCATCAACGGCCAGCCGTTTCTGTACCGGTATTACCGCAATCCCGATCCTGAAACGGATGCAACCATGGTCATCCTGGCCGGCGGGACAGGGGCAGGGGACGGCTTCTTCTGCTTTAACGATGAACTGGAAGGATTCTGCAGCTTTCTGACCTTCAACTATCCGATCGGCTATCGCGATAACATTGAGACTGCGGATGCCATTGCCGTATTGCTCAGGCAGCTGGACTGTCATAACATCTGGCTGTTCGGCCAGTCCTACGGCGGCCTGCTGGCCCAGATCATAGCTGCCCGCCATCCCCAGTGCGTACACGGCATGATCCTTTCTTCAACGATCTCGCTTTCCAATGACCTGCAGTATGCCGGCATGCACAGGATTGCCCAGATGGTCGGTGAGAAAAAGGAACGGAAGAACAAACGCATTGACCGGATCCTGCCGATGAAGCTGATACCGAAATTCATGCGGCTGGCAGTCAGGAAACATACCGACGACCCCGGCCTGCGGGCCCAGATCGATGCCGTTTTCAACAAGGTATCCGGCACCTTCTCAAGAGAATACTTCATGCATATGGATACGCTGCTTGGCGACCTGCGCAACCATATCGGCGTATATCAGCCAAGGGAATATGCATATCTGGAAGACAGAATCCTGATTTTCTCTCAGGCTGATGATAAGACCTGGACGAAGGACATGGTTGAAGCCATGTACCGCTTCTATCCCCGGGCAGTCAAGGCGCCTGACCTGAAAGGCGGCCATCTTGTCATGTTTGCCAGGCCGGAAGCCTATTTCGGCATCCTGAAGGACTTCATCCGGACGCTGAACTGAACGATGATGCCATGAAATACGAACATACAGACCGGAAAGGCTTTCTGATCGGGTTTGTCGATTTCTTTACCTTCGGGCTGTTCCTGCTTTTCTATATGCCGCTTGGCCTGCAGTTTGAACTGGATGAAATCCTGGGCCGGAAAACGCAGCGGTATTTTGTCGCCTATATGATGGGAATCCCGACCTTGTTCCTCTATACGCTTGTCTGGATGGCGAAGATCGCCGAAGAGCTGAAGCAGAAAGCCATCGAACTTGGCATCGAAGGAAAGCTGACATCCTTCCGGCATATGTTTTACTGGAACGTGTTCGGCATCCTGGTGCTGGTCGGGCCGATGGTCGCCACCGAACGTTTCTTTGATACGCTCAACAAGGTGGAGATGGAACTCAACCGCCGCAATGGCGAAAACAACTCTGAAGGAAGGAACTGATATGAACAGGAAAGAACTGACGACAGAACGGCTGCTGCTGCGGAAATGGCAGGACAGCGATGCCGAAGATTTATACAGATATGCATGCGATCCGGATGTCGGGCCGATTGCCGGCTGGCCCGTGCATAAAGACGTGGCAGACAGCCTGCAGGTCATTCAGAATGTCCTTATCCAGCCGGAAGACTATGCAGTCTGCCGCAAAGAAGACGGAAGGGCAATCGGGGCGATTTCCCTCAAACTGAAAGGCCATACAGACATGACGGATCAGGATGATGAATGTGAACTTGGCTACTGGCTGGGCAAGCCATTCTGGGGGCAGGGCATCATGCCAGAAGCCGTCGAAGAAATGCTCAGGCATGCCTTTGAAGATCTTGGCATGAACAGGGTATGGTGCGGCTATTATGACGGCAACTTCAAATCAAAACGGGTGCAGGAAAAAGCCGGTTTCCGCTATCAGTGGACAAGCCATGATGTGGATGTACCGCTCATGCACGAAAAACGGACCGGCCATGTCAGTGCCATGACGAAAGCTGAATGGCTGCAGAAAAACGGCCAGCGGGATGACAGGAAGACATCTGACCGGCAAAGCCATGGCCCTGAAGCCTGAAAACCGTCAGGCTGTCGATGAAAGCGGACATGTCGATCCATGACTTCAGCTCATGGCAGAAAAACTCAAAACAGAAGAGGAAGGAAACACATCATGAACAGGGAATTTTTATTTGAAATGCTTTCAACCGGATCCGTTTCCGGCGATGAAGTGCAGCTGGAAAAGAAGATCTATGATCATATGCAGGACAGAGCGGATGCTGTGGATGTGGATGAGCTTGGGAATGTCACCGCTGTCGTCAATCCGGAAGCTTCATTCAAGGTGCTGCTGGCCGGCCACGCGGATGAAATCGGCCTGATGGTCAGTGCTGTCGGCAGTGACGGAAGCCTTATGGTAACGGAGATCGGCGGCATCTATCCAACGACATATCCGGGCCACAAGGTCCGCGTCCATACGAAGAACGGCGTGATTTACGGCGCTGTAGCCAATTCCCGCCAGATTGCCAAGAACAAGGATCTGGAAGCATCCGACCTGCGGATTGACATCGGTGCAAAGGATAAGGAAGATGCACTGAAATATGTGGAGCTCGGCGATACGATTACTTTTGATACAGATTACCGTGAACTGCTGAATGACTGCATCAGCGGCCGTGCCCTGGATGATCGGATCGGTGCCTTCATCGTCATGGAAGCACTGGCAAAAGCCAGGGAAAAAGG
>JAFWCP010000392.1 GCA_017536845.1 Solobacterium sp.
ACAAGCTTCTGAAAACGCTGGCGAAGAATCAATATGATATTGATCTTTCAAAAGGAAGCGGTATATATGATATCGGGCATTACAGTGTCAGACACGGAACCATGCGTATTGTCAACGCTTCTGAACAGGAAGGCAAAGAATACGCTCCGGTCCGGATGCTGGGACCTTTTGGGACAGAACAGGATGCTGTCCTGTTTTCCCGAAAGCTTCTTACAGAGATGAAAAAAGACAGTATGAAAGCGAAGGATGGATACGAACTGATGAGGGGATTCAGACAGATCCATCCGGAACTTTTCCGGAAAATGATGGAGGAAATGAAAATGACAATGGCAGAACACGATTTTATCTGGTTTTACAACAAGTGGTCAGAATATATGGAAAAGGATGAGCAGAAGGCAATCATGCTTGGAAGGTCGAACATGAAAACGATCGGACAGATATTTCTTAATCTGGGAGTTGAACCGGAAACTGTCAGGAAGGCAGAGGAACAATTTGAAGAAGTACTTCCTGAAAGTATTATCTACGACTATGGAATCGGGAGAAAGTAATCAGCAGAATGCTGCTGAAACGGCAGAGATTCAGGCAGGGAATATGCCAGATTCTCTCCGCCGTATAGTCGGCATCGATCAGAGGAAATGATGGTAAACGGTGAAACGCATGATTTTATCTGGTTCTACAACAAGTGGTCAGAGTACATGGAAAAGGATGAGCAGAAGGCAATCATGATCGGCAAAGCGCATATGAATACGATTGGCAAAATCTTCCTTGAACACGGAGTAGACCCGAAAACTGTCGAAATTGTAAAGGAACAATTTGAACAGGAGCTTCCTGAAAACATTATCTACGACTATGGAATCGGGAGAAAGTAATTGCCGGCATGCTGCATCCATCAGCTGAACCGCAGCATCGGGACTGTTATCGGCAGTTACGCAGATACCATACAGTGGGGAACGGATGAAGTCTTCAAAACGGGGGAATCATGATAGAATACTGGCAAGGATTGCGTAAGCAAATGGAGGACAATTTATGATTCCCAGGAAGTATGAACATTACATGTTCAACGAGAATGATTTCATGCCGGAGAAATACACGTGTGAAGACAAGGAAAAGGAAAAGCTTGTCAAAAAACTCGCCTGCATGATTTCCGATGATATCAGTGTGCACCTGCCTTCTGATATCAAAAACGAAGACCCGGATTTCTGGCTCCTTGACAGGCTGCTGGATAAGGAACAGGTAAAGCTGATGCTCTCGTTCAAAAGAAAGAGGGTTGTCAAGCTGACTGTCGAAGAAATCGCCGAACGCAACAAGATCAGCGTGGAAGATGCCGAACGGATTGCTGAGTCGATCTGTGAAATCGGCCTGCTGGAATTCGACCGTGAAAATGAAGACCATCACAAACAGTACTTTGTGCCCAAGTTCGTCGTCGGTTCCGGTGAATACATGATGATGAACGGCGCCTTGCTGGAAAAGCATCCTGAAGTTGTGACATTCTTCAACTATGCTTCCAGCTATCCGGTCGGCAAGGTTGCCCACATGGTTCCGCCCGGAGGCGGCGGCCTGGGCATGCATGTCATCCCGGTTGAAAAGGCCATCGAAGCCAACAGCCAGGCGGTTTCGGTAGAAAAGCTCTCGCACTGGCTGAAGAAGTATGACAAGTACTGCCTGGATGTCTGTACCTGCCGCAGGCAGCAGAGGATCCGCGGCGAAGGTGCCGGCGACATTGAAGACTGGTACTGCATCGCCGTCGGCGACATGGCGGAATTCCTTGTTGAAACGCATAAGGACGCCCGCTATGCGACGTACGAAGAAGTCATGGAAGTTCTGGAAATCTCCGAAAAGAAGGGCTATGTGCACCAGATCACCAACCTTGACGGTGAAGACAAGATCGTCGGCATCTGCAACTGCTCCAATACAACCTGCAATGCATTAAGGACATCCCAGCTGTTCAATACCCCGAACATGTCCGCTTCCGCCTACCGGGCCCATGTTGACCCGGAAAAGTGCGCGGCCTGCGGCAAGTGCGTGGAGGTCTGCCCGGTCGGCGCTGCAAAGCTTGGCCAGGCGTTATGTCTCAAGAACGGCGAAAAGGTAGAATATCCGAAGACCGAACTGCCCGACAATGTGAAGTGGGGCTGGGAAAAGTGGAATAAGAACTACCGCGAAGACGCCAGGATCAATACCTACCAGACCGGTACGGCTCCCTGCAAGGCAGCCTGCCCGGCCCACCTGCCTGTTCAGGCCTACATCCAGATGGCTGCCGAAGGCAGGTTCATGGATGCCCTTAAGCTCATCAAGCAGGATGACCCCCTGCCGGCAGTCTGCGGTGCGGTATGCAACAGAAGGTGCGAAGACAGATGTACAAGAGGCACCATCGACAAGCCGGTTGCCATCGATGAAATCAAGAAGTATATCGCCGCCCAGGAACTCAATGCCGAAAAGAGATACATCCCTGAATGCGGCAACGGCATCGGCAAGATGTATGGCGATGAATTCAAGATCGCTGTCATCGGTGCCGGCCCGGCCGGCCTTTCCGCAGCCTACTACCTGCGCATGAACGGCTATCCTGTTACCGTATTTGAAAAAGAAGAGAACCCCGGCGGCATGCTGAGATACGGCATTCCTTCCTTCCGCCTGCAGCGCGGTATCATCGATGCGGAAATCGACGTGATCAGGCAGATGGGCGTGGAATTCAGATGCGGCGTGAATGTCGGGGAAGACGTCACGATCGCTGACCTGAGAAAACAGGGCTACAAGGCATTCTTCCTGGCCGTCGGCATGCAGACGGGAAGAAGCATCGGCATCCCCAATGAGAAATATGCCGAAAGCGGCGTTGACTTCTTAAGAAGAACCGAAGCCAGCCATGAAAAGCTGCTGGGCGGAAAGACCATCGTCATCGGCGGCGGCAATGTCGCCATCGACGTTGCCAGAACCGCCTTAAGGGCCGGTGCTTCGGAAGTGGAAATGTACTGTCTGGAAGGTCCGGAACAGATGCCGGCTGCCAGAGATGAAATCGCCGAAGCTAAAGAAGAAGGCATCACCATCAAGAACTGCTGGGGCCCGAAGGAAATCCTGGTCGAAGACGGCAAGGTCTGCGGCATCGTCCTCAAGCAGTGTGTCCAGGTCTATGACAAGGACGGACGTTTCAGCCCGCTCTATGACGAGGAAGAAACCAAGACCATCGTCTGTGACCATGTCCTGCTGTCAGTCGGCCAGGCACCGGTCTGGGGCAATCTGCTGGCCGGCACGAAAGTGCAGCTGCGCTCCAACGGCACCGCCATTGCCGATCCGGTCACCCTGCAGACAGCCGAACCCGATATCTTCATCGGCGGCGATATCCACCATGGTGCGAAGTTTGCCATCGACGCGATTGCGGACGGAAGAGAAGGCTATGTCTCCATCCACCGTTACGTCCATCCGGGCCAGGGCCCGCTGACCATCGGCCGTGACCTCAGGACCTTCAATGAGCTTGACCGTGACAACATCCACATTGACAGCTATGACAACGCGCCGCGCCAGGTACCGGGCATGAAGGAAGGCGATCCTGCCCATACCTATGACGACCTGCGCATGACACTGACAGCACAGCAGGTTTCCCAGGAAGCTGCCCGCTGCCTGCATTGCGGCCTGTCGGTTGTCGATGTCAACAGGTGCATCGGCTGCGGCCTGTGCACGACAAGATGCGAATTCGACGCCATCCATCTCGAGAGGGATGTGCCCCACGGCAGTGACATGTATACAGCCGAACAGGCAAAGCTCAAGGCAATCATCCCCAATGCCCTCAAGCGTGAAATCAGAATCCTGCGCAATAAGAACAAGTAACCATGGTTGATATTCTTGAAACAAAAACAAGAATCACAGCTGACAATGACCGCCAGGCGGAAGCCGTCAGGAAGATGACAAAGGAACATCATACCTTCTTCATCAACCTGATGGGCTCCCCCGGGGCCGGCAAGACCAGCGTGCTGGCAAGGCTCATTGAAGGCCTGAAGGAAGAGTTCCGGACCGGCGTCATGGAAGCGGATATGGATTCCGATGTGGATGCTGTAAAGATTGCCGGGTATGGGATCAGGGTCATCCAGCTCCATACCGGCGGCAGCTGCCATATGGATGCGGACATGACCATCCGCGGCCTTGAAGCCATGGGCCTGGAAGGGCTGGATCTTGTCGTGCTGGAAAATGTCGGCAACCTGGTCTGTCCGGCGGAATTCGATGTCGGCGTCGACCTGAAGATGATTATCCTCAGCACTCCCGAAGGTGATGACAAGCCTTTGAAATATCCGCTGATGTTCCAGGTCAGCGATGTCATGATTCTCAACAAAATCGATGTCAGGGACGTGTTTGACTTTGATCCGGACAGGGCCGTCGAGCGGGCCCGCAGGCTCAATCCGGACATCAGGCCTTTCCCGGTTTCCGCGAAAACCGGAGAAGGGTTTGCGGAACTGGTGGATTTCCTGAAAGAAAGGATCCGGGAGAAAACCGTATGAGAGTGATTGAACTGCATGCGTCCGTCACCCTTTCCAATGACGCTGACGCGGCCGGGCTGCGGGAAAAAATGCGTGAGAAAGGCGTGCTGCTTGTCAATCTGATGAGCGCCGCCGGCTCCGGCAAGACAACCCTGCTGTCGCGGCTGATTACGGATCTTAAGGATGAAGTGAAGATTGCCGTCCTGGAAGCGGATATTGATTCGGATGTGGACGCAAAGACAATTGCATCGCTTGGCGCCCTCAGCATCCAGGTCCATACCGACGGCATGTGCCATATGGATGCCGGCATGACAAGGGCCGGCCTGGAAGGAATGGATCTCACCGGGATTGATATTGCCTTCCTGGAGAATATCGGCAACCTGATCTGTCCGGCGGAGTATGATACCGGCGCCCATCTGAATGTCATGATCCTCTCCGTTCCGGAAGGGGATGACAAGCCGCTGAAATACCCGCTGATGTTCCAGAAGAGCGATGCCCTGGTGATCACCAAGACCGACGCCCTGCCGTATTTCGACTTTGATATGGCCAAGGTGCAGGAAAGGGTGCGCCGGCTGAATGATGGGATCAGGATCTTCCCGGTTTCGGCGAAAACCGGCGAAGGCATGAAGGCTCTGGAAGACTGGCTGAAGGAAAACACCTTCCATGCATGAACTTGGCATTGTCACCCATACGGCTAAGACCATCGATGATCTGGCCAGGGAAAACCATCTGACGAAGGTTGCTTCGGTGACGCTGGAAGTCGGCGAGGTTTCCGGCATCATCACCGACCTGTTTGTCGACTGCTGGAATTACTTCCGGGGCAGGTATGATGTCCTGAAGGAAGCGGAACTGAAACTGGAAATCACCCCGGCGGTGACCTGGTGCAATGCCTGTGAAAAGGAATATCCGACCGTAAAATACGGCCGGACATGCCCGTACTGCGGCAGCGGGGAAACCTGGCTGCTGCGCGGGAATGAATGCACCATCCGGGAAATTGAAGCTGAATAGCAAGAAAGACTGCCTGACTGCGGCAGTCTTTCTGTACACAAAAACCCGGTGCAGGGATCTGCACCGGGTCAGGTTTCTGTTCAGGATCCGGCAAGGATATCCACCGGATTGTCTTTCAGCAGTTCTTTGACCTGGGTGATGTCGACAATTCTGAAGTTTTCCGTTTCACTCTCCAGTTTTCTCACGTCTTTTGTGACTTTCGAGGTATCAATGAACAATACCCGCTCAATGCCTGGCAGCTGCCGGTCTGAAACGGTCAGGAATGTATTAAGCTGTTCCGGATGCACGTAGGTGCTTCCCGGGAACGTCTTGATTTCAACCGCATACTGCCGCTGGTCCTTTTCGATCAGAAGGTCAAAGCGGAAACCCGGAAAAGCCGGTTCCCGGACGACATGGTAACCGACCCTTTCAAAGGCAAAGCCGACAAGAAGCACCTTGGCATATTCGGCTGTCAGGGATTCCAGGGCGTTTAAAAGCAGCTGCGGCTTCAGTTTGATGACGGCCTTTTTGATGCCTTCCGGATGGCTCTTTGTAACTTGCCTGTTGAAGCCGATGATATAGTCATCCACGACCGCAAAATGCCCGTGGGCAATGCAGTTGCGCAGGCATCTGAGCAGGTCATTGGTTCTGGAAAGATTCTTCTGCCTGGTGATGATGATCTTCTGACAATGGCAGCAGATCTCGTTTTCAAAAAACGTCCAGTCAGCTTCGTCAAAGGCGGCATTCGGTTCAAGCCATTTGACATCCCTGTCCTCATCCATCCCCATCCGGTGCATGAGATAGGTAAAGGAAAAGGCATCATAGATCGAATCCTGCACCAGTTCGTTCTTAACCGCCTGGAAGGAATCAATGTTCGGGGCATACCATAGCAGCTTCTTGATCGCAGTATCCATTTCCTTCGTTAACGATATCGGTTTTGGCCTGTGGACAATTTTATATGCGGCAGCACTCCTGTCCCCGCAGCAAAGATCAAACATCAGCGCCTCCTTCTTTTTTCCGGCCATTCCATAAAGCTTTCGCTGCATGATGGGATCCTGGCCTTAAGCAATGACTCTGTGAATGGTAACACAGGCATTCCTGATTTTCTACCCCGGATCACAGAAAAGAGGCGCTGCGTGAGCGCCTCACATCATATGGAGAAGGAAGTTATCCAAGGATGAGGTACAGTAGCGTGCTGACGATGGTGCTGGTCAGGCCGATGGCCGCCTCAAAGGGGATCAGGGTCATACGCTCAGCAATGGAGAGGGAAACCGAACCGCCGGTCGCATGGAAGAAGGAACCGTGCGGCAAAGAGTCCAGAACGGTCGCACCGGCATGGATCATGGCGGCAGCACCGAGTCCTTTGACGCCCGAGGCAAGCAGGGTTGGGGCAAAGGTCTGGGCCGCAACGGTAGCGCCGGCCGTTGTGGAAGCCGTTGCCGCGGCCATCAGGACACCGGACAGCGGGGCCAGGATGAAGGCGGGCATATGCATGGCTTCCAGTACGGTGGTGACATCATACTGCAGGGCCGAAGCCTTGATGATGCCGGCAATGGTGCCGGTGCCGATCAGCAGGATGGTGACGCCGACGACTTTGGACAGGCCGAATTCCGTATAGGAAATCAGGTTTTTCGCGTTGCCGGTTGCAAGGGTGCACAGGATACCGCCGGCGGGCAGGGCGATCAGCGGATCAATGGTGATGCCGGCCAGCGGACGCATGGCAAGCATGAGGATGACAGCCAGCGGGCCGACAATTGCAGCAAGGAATGACGGCAGAGCCTTTTCTTCAGCCTTTTCCAGGTCGTTTGCCGTAACCGGACTGTCATTCTTCCGGCTGAGGAGGTTGGCAAGGACAATTGCCATGACCAGGGCGCACAGGGCAGGAATCAGGTTCTTCATCATGACAGCTGTCAGATCCTGGCTGAATGCTTCCGAGATCGCGATGGTATTGGGATTGGGGGAGATGATGTTGCCGGCCTTGCCGCCGCCGATCATCGCCAGCAGGACCGCCTTTTTCGAAAGGCCGGCTTTTTCGGCGATGGCCAGGGCAATCGGGGCAACAGTAATGACGGAAATGTCAATGAAGACGCCGACAGCGCAGATGATCATGGTTGCGATGGCAATGGCGATGACGGCACGGCTTTCACCGAGTTTTTCCACAATGGTTTCGGCGATTTTCTGGGCCGAGCCGGTTTTGATCAGCGCCCCGGCCAGAATGCCGCTGGTCAGGATGCGCAGGATGGAGGACATCATGGAAGAAGCACCGCTGACCATGGTGGAAACAGTCAGGGCAAGGCCGCCCCCGCCGACCAGGCCGCCGATTAAGGCGCCAAGGATCAGGCAGTATGCCGGCTGCACTTTTTTGATGATCAGGACAATTGCGATGACCAGGCCGATCACGGCACCGAGTGTAGAGAAGTCTGCCATATTATTTCACCTCCTTGATCAGCCGGAATACCTGTTCCGCTGTATCTTCCATATTCTTTCTTGCGGCAGTGGGATCCATGGCTTCCGCCAGGGTGGAAATCCTTCTTAAGATGGGGAAGAAGGCATCAATGCCATGCTCATTGCAGGCAACCGCATCTTCGGTCACCGCGCCAGAGAAGGCAATGACGGTCTTGCCGTATTTCTTGCCGATTTTCGCAACGCCGATCGGGGCTTTGCCATAGACGGTCTGGCCATCCAGACGGCCTTCGCCGGTGATGACAATATCCGCATCCCTGACATAGTCTTCCAGCCTTGTTTCCTTCAGCACGATGGCGATGCCGGATTCCAGCGTGGCGTTGGTGAAGCCCAGGAACGCGAAGCCCAGGCCGCCGGCCGCGCCGGTGCCGGGGATCAGCGGATCTGCCTTTTCGTATTTTGCGTGGGCCAGTTCTGCGTAGCGGCCAAGCCACTTGTCCATCAGGATGATCATCGAAGGGTCGGCGCCTTTCTGCGGCCCGTAAACTGCCGAGCAGCCGTTTTCGCCGCATAAGGGGTTGGTGACATCGCAGGCAATCTTGAAGTCGCATTCCTTGAGCAGGGGATTGACATGCG
The DNA here is from genome assembly GCA_017536845.1 of Solobacterium sp. Next base: position 8,490 of record JAFWCP010000392.1, read on the forward strand.
TATCGTCAATCTGAGCCAGTGCTTCCAGGCCTTTGGCGCCAAAGGCAATCGGATTGCCCTCCTGATCCAGCATGCCATAACCCAGGGCAGCAAGCATGCCGGCGCCGCCGTCATTGGTTGCGCTGCCGCCGATGCCCATGATGAAGTGCCGGCAGCCCTTGCGGATGGCGTCCGTGATCATTTCGCCGACGCCGTAGGTGGTTGTGTGCAGCGGGTTTCTGAGCCTGTCTTCGACCATGGTGATGCCGGCCGCGGCAGACATTTCCATGACTGCTGTCTTGCCGTCATTCAGGATGCCGTAAACGGCTTCGGCCGGAACACCCAGCGGGCCGGTGACGGTGATCGTCTGCAGCTGGCCGCCCATGCCGAGGGTGAGTGCTTCCACGGTGCCTTCGCCGCCGTCTGCCAGCGGCCTGACCAGCACCTCAGCATCGGGGATGGCCTTGAGAATCCCTGTACGGATGGCGTCGCCTGCCTGCAGGGAGGTCAGGCTTCCTTTCAGTGAATCAATCGCGATAACAGCTTTCATTCTTCTTCTCCTTTGTTTATCTGCTCAAAGTATAGTGAAATCAGGCATGTCATAATACGGTATGCAGAACAAAAAGATCTGTATTATAATCTGAATGACTGTTACAGATAACAAAGGAGAAGAATCAATGATATCCATCGGACAGGCAACGGCCCAGCAGATTGTTGATACGGTGAAAGATGTCTGCGGCTATGACATCAACTACATTTCCCGGGAAGGCATCATCATTGCCTCGACCGACCGCGCCCGGATTTCCGACTTCCATGAAATCGGCCGCAAGGCTGCCGACCTGAAAGAAACGCTGGAAGTCTATGAAAACAACCTGTATGACGGCACCCAGAAAGGCCTGAACATCCCGTTTGTCTACCGGGGGGAAACGGTCGGCGTCATCGGCA
>JAFWCP010000393.1 GCA_017536845.1 Solobacterium sp.
TAAAGTCACCGCCGAATCCCCCTTTGTCCCGGACAAATGTCCTGCCGGCAGCCATTTTTCTGACCGTCTCGTCAGAATTCCCGCATGCAGCAAGGAATCCTGCAGCGATGAAAGCAGGCAACAGGATCTTTTTCATCATATTTCCTTTCAGGACGACTGAAGCTCATGCCCTTATTCCGGCGGCGACCAGCTGGCCTGGACATCTTCAACGACGACATTCTCGTCCACCCTGACGACCACCTGGTATTCATCTTCATAGACGATCTCACCGGGATAATTCGTATAGACCACGTAATACGGATGGCTGTACTGTTCCAGCAGCCACAATAACGGCTGAATCATCTTCATCATCATCTCAGTATTCTCAACCTTGAAATAGCAGATGACTTTTTCCTGGCGGCGGCACTGCGGCGGGAAAGGCAGTACTTCCGCAAACCAGGAATCAATTTCCAGAAACAGTCCTTTGTCTTCTTCCGTCATGACGCCGGTATCTGCCATCTGATGCAGCATGCTGAAAATACCCTTGCCGGTTCTTGTGTTGGCGGCAAGCTCTTTCCCCTGAATCCGGCAGTATCTGAATTTCATATGCAGCCTCGCTTTCTGTTATGTTTCATGATCATTGATTACAGAATATTCTCAGAACATCTTTCTCATTGTACGGAAAAGGATCATTTCAGGAACGTACGTTTCAGCCGTTGAGGACCTTGATGTAATCCTTCATATAGTCCGGCAGTGATGCCGGCACCTGGGCAGAAACGATGTTGCCGTCAACAACCGACGGCACATTGATCCATGTGGCCCCGGCATTGTTCATGTCATCACGGATGCCGACCGTGCTGGTGACCGTCTTCCCCTTGAGGATACCTGCCGAGATCAGTACCCATCCGGCATGGCAGATTTCCCCGATCACCTTGTTCTGATCATTCATACGGCGGACGATTTCCAGTACTTCCGGATAACGGCGCAGCTTGTCCGGAGCCCATCCGCCCGGTACAAGCAGACCGTCATAGTCATCCGGATCCACATCCGCAAAGGTCATTGTGACTTCGCACGGAACACCGTACTTGCCATGGTAGAGACCGGCCTTCAGCGCAGCCAGGTCAACAATGCATCCTTCTTCCCGAAGACGGTATACGGGATACCATAACTCCAGGTCTTCGAAGCTTTCTTCGACCAGTGTGAGAATTCTTTTCATGATACAAAAACTCCTTATTATTGATTATATTTTGGCATATTTCAGCAATATGTGTACAGATGATTTTCATGCCATTTTTCTTTTACCGGAAATTCTTTGGCCGGATCTTCCGACGGTTATTTCCTGTAATACACTGTCGTCACGAATGCGTTCGTGCTGACTTTCAAAAATGCGTTCCGGATACCCGGGCGTATCACTGACCGCTGTCCGCCCGGAATCCCGGCCAAAGAGGATGTCTTCCGGTTTGACACTGCTGCCGATCGGTTCAGAAGCCCTCGGATACAGCCCGGGTTTTCTGCCCGGCGGCTTCTTTGATGTTGTAGTAAAGTATACCGCACAATACGATGGCAGCCCCGATGAATGACAGGGTGCCCAGCTTTTCCCCGTAAAAGACAGCGACAAGCACCGGGTTGAGGATCGGTTCGATCGCATTGATGATCGAAGCGGTCAAAGGGTCAATATACTTCGTACCGGTGGTAAAGAAGATGTACGCCAGGCCGACCTGCACGGCGCCAAGGAAGAAGACCGCGGAAAGGACAGGAAGCGAGAAATCCGTTTCCTTCATGACAAGCGGCGAAAGGAAAATGCCGCATAAGAGCTGACCGAAGAACACCGATGAGATGGCATCCCCTTTTTCAAAACTGTTCAGCATGAACACGCCGGCATAGAAGATGCCCGACAATAAGGCAATCAGGTCCCCCAGCCATTTGCCGGTGGAAAGCCCCTCAAAGAAAAAGCAGAGGATACCGGCAAAGACTATCACAATCGCGATGATTCCCGTCTTGCTGGGCGGCTTTCGGAAAAACAGATAGACCATGACCATGATCCACACCGGTGCCGTATACTGAAGGATGATCGTATTGCCGGCTGTGGTCAGCTTGTTGGCAATGGCATAACAGGTGGTCACGCCGGCCATGGATACCGCCCCCACAGCCACGGTCGGATTGAATTTCAGCGGATGACGGATCACCCGGATATAGATGGCAATCACCATGGCTGCGATGAGGTTCCTTGCCCCGTTGATTGCCAGCGCGTTCCAGGGGATGATCTTCATGAACAGGCCGCCGGTCGCAAAACACAATGACGCCGCCAGTACCATGAAAACAGCGGATTTCTTTTTTTCCTCAGTGCCTGCAGTCTCTTTTGCCATAACAGTTCTCCTTACGATCTTTTGCCATGCATTATAGCATCATGCTTTCCGATGCAGGAAAGCGAATGCATCAGCATAAACCGCGCTTCTGCCGATAAAGCCAGCCGTTTTTATCAGGGACATGCTGGAGGAACGGCTGAAAAGAAATCCGTGCCCGTCATTTAATAACAGGCACGGATTGTCTTTTTCGTCGGCAATGATCCGATGATATGGTTTCTTCTTCCATCAGCCATGAAGACGGCAGTGAATACAGGATAATGGCCTCTTCAAGGCTAAACACGTTCCTTCGCCGGCGCTAGCAGCTCATCTTCAGACGTTTTGGCCGCAATACGCGGAGCCGGGCGTGACCGGCACATATCTGCCATTCCCTCGATCAGTTCGTTTTTTATCGGCCAGGTTCCCTTCTGATATGTGACGGCTTCAGTTTTGTCTTTGCCATCTGTTTCTTCCTTGCCTCTTTTTCATGGGGTTCTGACCTTTCGAAATCAGCGCTGCCGGAAATCCTTACTTATCATTTTCCTTCAGCCACTGGCTCCAGGAAACCTTGTAACCCGTATCGTGGTTTTCCTCCACATAGCGGCAGAACAGCCGCATCATCCTGGCCTTTTCTTCATAGAGCGGCGCTTTATAGCTGTCCGACTGCTCCGTATAGAGGATATAGTTTCCGCCCAGCCGGGTCTGACGCACGCAGATATCCTCGCAGGAAATCTCAGGATTCATCATCTTGTCATACATTGCCATATAGCAGGCCGTACGGCCTTTTCCTGCCTGGCAGTGGAAATGCAGCCAGATGCTGTCCGAGTCCAGTCCTTTCAAAAAGTCAATAAATGTATCCACCTCCTGCGGGGAAGGCCACGTATGGTCACGGACAGGAATCCGCAGATACGACAGGCCGGCGCTTTCCACCAGTTCCTTTTCCGTCAGGATGCCCTGGACGTTGATCTTCACTTCATCGACTTTGGAATCATCTTCCCTGGTAAATGCGGATATGGTCTGCCCGAACATGGAGCCAAACCGTTCAATTTCATCCTTTTCAATTTCTTCCAGGGTCAGGCCTTCATTGCCGAAGTTATGCGCATCATACAGGGAAACCGGAATCCGTCCAAGCAGGACATGGCTCTCCCGCCGCAGGTCAACGATCCAGATCTGACGGCCGTCCGCCGTCTTTGAGATCTTCCACAAGTCTGAAAAACTGCGGCAGAGAGAACTGGGCGCTGCCGGAAATGCACAGGTCCGCAAGCCCTTCCTCATTGGGAACGATATCATTGATACCGTATTTCTCACTGGCTTCGACAAACGAATAGAGTCCCTCTTTCACAAGGCGCACATTCGCAAGATCCTTTGACCACGCTTCGGCATCGTCCCGGTCAACCCGGATAAACGGTTCAAACTCTTCTGTTTCCTTGATGGAAGAAGAAGGTTCGACGGTGGCGCTCTGTGTACAGCCGGCTGGAAATGCCGCTGCCATGACAATTGCAAAACCTGTCAGTCAGCTGCAGAACTGCTTCATTTTTTCATGAATATCTCCTTCACATGCTTTACTGCATGACACTGCATCATCATCTCATATTCTGACTGTCTGTGTACTGCGGATGGATCTTCGAATTCGGGCATGTGATTTACGGCAGCCAGCGGTTCCTGGCCAGCCAGCAGACCGACTGTTCCAGAGCCTGGGCGGTCTTGTTTTCCAGGACGCATCGGGCATTCCTGCTTTGGGCCAGCCTGAGCCTCTGGGCAAGATCGATTCCGCCGTCTCCAAGAGCCAGATGGGCTTTTGGCGGCCTGGACGTGCCGTCATGAATACGGAAATGCATCAGCTTATCCCGGTGCGCCATCAGAAACGGAACATCCTTGTCACCGGATTCCTCTGAATGGCCGATGTCCCAGGTCAGGCCGAACACGGGGCTGTCCAGAAGATATTTGACAGCCTTTTTCTCATACTCCCGAAAGCCGTCCGTATTCTCGATCGTTACCATCACATCACTGCTGCGATCCATTCTTCGCATCTTTCACGGAAGTGTACAAAGGCTTTCATATACGCAGCGAAATCGCGTTCATACATCTGCACCTTCCGGTCCGGCAGGATGGTGTGGATGCCATGGTTCATATGCATGTTAATGATGAGCGGCCGGTTTCTGTCACCATAGCGGTCTTTCAGGCCGACAAGCTTCTGAGCCGTTTTGACGGTGCGTCTGACCGTTTCCAGATACGCTCTGGCCACCAGCGGGTTGAAATCGGCGATATCCAGGTTTTCATCCAGATGGATGGTATAGAAGAGCCCTGCCTGTTCCCCCAGACGGATCAGGTCATCTGCCTGTTCCAGCACATCCAGCTGACATTCCGTAAAGTTCATATTCAGTTCAATAAAGCCAAGGCCCAGACGATGGCAGAGTTCCACATTTTCTTTCAGTGTGCGGTTTTCAATCAATGTCGGCATGCCGTATTGGATCATCACTCATCTCCTTTGTCTGCTGATCTTCAATTGAATAATTCTCATTGCTCTTCTGCCCTCCCTGTTCAATCCGGGGCTGCAGCGTTTCTGTAAAGTACTCTTCGGTCAGGGGCTTGTCATAGTCCCAGTCGATGACCTGGATGTGATGGGCCTTGCAGCGGCGGCGTTTTCTGGCGTCACGTTCTTTGTTCCGCCGGTTTCCTTCTTCGCCGCCGAAGAATTCCACCGGTTCATAGTGCTGCTTCCCCTGATATTCGATGGCCGTATTCCGGGATGGGATGAAGATGTCCAGACGCTGCAGGTCGAGGAAATCCGGCTGGTACTGGAATTTCGCGTCCGGATAGTATTTCAGGACGATGGCATAAGCTGCCTGTTCGGATTTCCATTTGGGATTGGTCTTCCCCCGGGCAATCAGATGCTCATAGATTTCATCATTCTTTTTCCGGATGCTCTTATGGTAGTCCTGCAGAAGTTTTTTCAGTTCCGGTTCCTGGATGGAACGGAGGCTGCGGTATTCTTCTTTATAGCAGTTGACCAGGTACATGCGCTCTTCAATCATGGCAATGCGGTGATGGGCAAGCAGGAACTGAACCACCGGTTCTTCCTTCATGGCATCGTATTGGGTGTACAGGGTTCCCAGGGACATGCCCAGCATTTCGATGAACGGATAGTCCTTTGCGGCAATCCGGATCCGGTACTCATCGTTGCCAAGTGCTTCAGGTTCACAATACAGCCCGGCAAGATAATGTTCGATATCCCCGCGTCTGCCGTTGGGCCAGTGATAACGGTATTCCGTTTTCCTTCCCCTGATCGGAAGAATCCAGTATCCCTCTTCCTTTGCCTGCCTGACCAGGTCATCAATTTCCTCATGCAGGGTTTTGAGGATTTCTCTTTTCTTCTTCTCCCGGATGTTTTCTTTTTCCCGATGGCTGTACTTCTCATCGCTTTCCATCAGTTCCTGTTCTCTGGCAAAAACAGCGCTGTCGGTTTTCATGCCGGCAAAGCGGCTGAACTGGTCCATATAATCGTCAAAGCCTGCCAGATTCAGGAAGGCCTGAACCCTTTCTGCCTGGGGGTCTTTTTTCGCTTCCAGCATACGGCGTACGTTGGCGGCTGTGGGTTCTATGTCATACGGCCATACAACCACCCGGACGCCGTTTTCTTCACAGAGCTTCATTTTCTTCCGGTCAAGCTCCCATCTGTGCAGCAGTGCTTCTTCACCGCCGAAAAAGTTCACCTTGCGGTAATGCTGGATGCCCTGGTATTCAATGCCTCTGCGCAGGGATGGAATATACATATCCAGGCTCTGCAGATTCAGCCATTCCGGCCTGAACTGGTACAGGGTATCCGGATATTTCTTTCGAAGGATCTGAAACAGGGAGAGTTCATGTTTCCATCTGGGCTTGATGATGCCCTGTTCGGTCAGTTCCGTGCGGATCCTCGTCCTTGCCAGCTTCCAGTCGGTTCTGCAGCCGTCCTTTTCTTCATACATGGCAAGGTCGTCATACCACCACTCAAACACCGGCATTACATAACGGACCAGGTTCTCAAAGAATTCCAGTTCGCTGACAAAGTAGCCGTTGGCAATGATGTCCTTGATGTTCCTTCTGACCATCACGGTTTTAACCGGGTTCCAGCAGTATGGCAAAGCCCCCTGGTAGACAGCAGTGCGGTCAGGAAGATAAGGCGAGCGCAGGACAGTATCATTTTCCTGCAGGTGGGTCTGGTACCACTGCAAAGAATAATCATAAAGGCTGTAGCCGCCGAAGAAATCCTGAGATCCGCCGCTGTAGAGCAGATGGAACATCAACAGCACGTCATCCAGATTTTCCTTGTCAAACACCGCCAGGTAATGAAGCTTTTCCTCATTGGGGAACAGGTTCTGAATCGGCCGGAAAACCTTTGCCCTGCGGCAGACTTCGGTCACGACGAAAAACTGTGACGAGAAGCTTTCCGGGAACAGGAAGCAGGCATCCTGATCCGTATCAAACTCTTCAAACTGTTTCATGAATGCCCTGACATGGGGATTGATTTCCATCGGGCCGGACTGTTCTAAAAGCTTCATGGTTTCATACCGGTACGGCAGATCATGCAGGGAAAGCTGGATCAGGAATTTTTCATAACCGTTTTCAATATACTCCTCCCTGACGTCTTCGAATCCCTCACGGTATTTTTCATGTTCTTCCAGCAA
>JAFWCP010000394.1 GCA_017536845.1 Solobacterium sp.
AATATCGTCTTCTCGCAGTATGACTGCCGTCCCGACGAGCTGCCCCGTTCCGAATACTAGGAACTGCCGCAGAAGAACATCGACACCGGCATGGGCCTGGAACGCCTTGTCTGCCTGATCCAGGACGGCGAGACAAACTTCGACACCGACCTGTTCCTGCCGATCATCAGAGCAACCGAAAAGCTGGCGAAATACCCGTATTCCGACCCGGCTTACAAGATGGCTTACAGGGTCATCGCCGACCACATCAGAACCGTTACATTCGCAATCGCTGACGGCGCCACATTCTCCAATGAAGGCCGCGGCTATGTCTTGAGAAGAGTCCTGCGCAGAGCGGTCCGCTACGGCATCAAGCTCGGCATCCAGGGCGCCTTCATGTACCGGCTTGTCCCGGTTGTCGCCGAGAACATGAAAGACTACTATCCGTATGTCTGCGACAAGATCGATCTGATCTCCCGCCTGGTCAAGACGGAAGAAGAATCCTTCCACCAGACCCTGAACAACGGCGAAGCGCTGCTGAATGAGGAACTCAAGAAGCATGCCGATACAAAACAGCTGCCGGGTGAAACCGTCTTCCGTCTCTACGATACCTACGGCTTCCCGAAAGAGCTCACCCTTGAAATCGCCGAAGACAACGGCTACACCGTTGACATGGAAGGCTTTGACAAGGCGATGGCCCTGCAGAAGGAAATGGCCCGCAAGGCACGCGGCGACCAGCAGTCGATGCACGGCCAGTCCAAGGACCTGATGGACTTCATTGATGAAAGTGAATTCACCGGCTATACCGAAACGGCCTGCACCGCAAAGGTCATCGGCCTCTTCAAAGACGGCGTCCGCGTGGAAAGCATTGATGATGAAGGCGATATCATCCTTGATACAACCTGCTTCTATGCCGAAAGCGGCGGCCAGTGCGCTGATACCGGCGTTCTCAGCAGCGATACGATGAAGGCTGATGTCACCGATGTCCGCAAGGCACCGCATAAGCAGAACCTGCACCACGTCATCGTCAAAGAAGGCGTCATTACCGAAGGCGACAAAGTCACCGGTGCCTATGACCTGGCAAAACGCCAGCTGACAAGGGCCAACCACTCTTCGCTCCATCTGCTGCAGGCGGCCCTGCGCCAGGTGCTGGGCGACCATGTTGCCCAGGCCGGTTCCTACAACTGTCCTGATTACGGCCGTTTCGACTTTACCCACTATGAAAAGCCGACGGCTGCGCAGCTCAGGGAAGTTGAGCGCATCGTCAACGAAAAGATCTTCGCCGCCATTCCGGTCACCACGGAAGTGCTGAGCCTGGAAGAAGCCAGGCAGACCGGCGCAATCGCCCTGTTTGATGAGAAGTACGGCGACAAGGTCAGAGTTGTTTCCATGGGTGATTTCTCCAAGGAATTCTGCGGCGGCACGCACGTCGAAAGAACTTCCGACCTCGGCCTGTTCCGCATCGTTTCCGAAGAATCCATCGGCTCCGGCATCCGCCGTATCACATCCCTGACCAAGATGAAGGCATTTGAATCCTTCAAGGCCGATGAAGAATACCTGCTTTCTGTTGCCCACGTCATGAAGATGGGCTCGGCCACAGGCTTATGTGAAAAGGTCGCAGCCCTGCAGGAAGAAAACGCATCCCTGCGCAAGGAAATCGCTGCCAACAAGGAAAAGGCGATGCGCATGGAAGCAGAGAACAGACTCAACGCCAAAGAGGAAATCAACGGCATGGAAGTCCTCGTCCTGCGTCTGAAAGATCAGGAAAACGGCGGCCTGAAGTCCTATGCCGAAACCCTGCGCGACAAGCTCAAGGACGGCTTTGTCTTCCTGGCCAACGAAAAGGACGGCAAGATCACCTTTGTCGCAGCCAGCTCCAAGGCGGCGATTGCCAAGGGCCTCAAGGCCGGTGACATCGTCAAGGCGGCAGCGGTTGTCTGCGGCGGCAACGGCGGCGGCAGGCCGGATATGGCCCAGGCCGGCGGCCGTGACGTCAGCCGGATCGACGACGCCCTGAAAACCGTCAAGGAAAAGATTCGTTCTATCTGAATTCGTTCAAAAGGCTCCGTGTGAGCCTTTTTTCGAAAATTCAGTGAAACCGCTTTTCCTTCTTCTATACTTTTCAAATTGAATGATCTAAAATATTAATAAATGGAGGTTAATGACATGACGATGAACAACAAGGACTGCAGCAGTACGGTCAGTTTTAATCTTGAAGAAATCCGTCGTG
>JAFWCP010000395.1 GCA_017536845.1 Solobacterium sp.
GAAATTCAGCGTCAATGACGGACCCGGCATCCGCACCGTCGTCTTCTTCAAGGGCTGTCCCCTCCGCTGCAAGTGGTGCTCCAACCCCGAAAGCCAGCTGGCCAAGGTACAGGTTCTCTGGGACATACAGAAATGCATTGGCTGTCATCACTGCATAGAGGCCTGCCCTGTCCAGGCTGTCTCCCTTATTCATAATAAGATCCACATCGACCATGTCCGCTGCACATCCTGCGGCCTCTGCGTCACCCAGTGTCCGGGACGGGCATTGAAAACCGAAGGGGAAACAAAATCCGTGCAGGAAGTCCTCGATGTCGTGAAGCAGGACGAAGTCTTCTATGAAGAAAGCGGCGGCGGCATCACCCTGTCCGGCGGGGAAATGCTCATGCAAAGGGAGTTTGCACTGGAACTGCTCAAAGCATCGAAAGAAGACGGTTTACACACCTGCTGTGAAACCACCGGCTATGCCGATGAAGCTTCTTTTGGAAGCCTGCTGCCATATCTGGATACCATCCTGTTTGACTTCAAGCACTGGAATCCCGAAAAGCATAAGGAAGGCACAGGCGTAAGCAATGCCTTGCCGTTAAGCAATCTGCAGGCTGCTGTTGCTGCAGGCAAGGATGTCCTGCCCAGGATTCCCGTCATTCCCGGCTTCAACGATTCTTTTGAAGATGCCGAAGAAATGGCAAAGACCCTGCACGCCATCGGCGTTGACCGCTGCCAGCTGCTGCCCTTCCATCAGTTCGGCGAAAACAAATACCACCTGCTTGATCAGCCATATGCCTACGAGAATGCCGCCGCTTTGCACAAGGAAGACCTGGAGGCATACCGGCAGAAGTTCCTCGACCATGGCGTCAATGCTTTCTTCTAAGCTGCACTGCATTTCAACAATGCTTTCTGATACAATATGTACAGACATTTGGAGGAAAACATCATATGAGCTTTCGTAAAGACTTTTTATGGGGCGGCGCCATCGCCGCGCACCAGGCAGAAGGTGCCTGGGACGTTGACGGCAAAGGCGTTTCCATTGCCGACGTCATGACTGCCGGTGACAATGTCACCAAGAAGCCGAGAAGAATCACTGCCGGCGTGCTGGAAGGTGAAGACTATCCCAACCACCTAGGCGTTGAGTTCTACTATCGATATAAGGAAGATATCGCATTGCTGGCGGAAATGGGCTTCAAGTCCTTCCGTACTTCCATTGCCTGGACAAGAATCTATCCCAACGGCGATGATGAAGAACCCAATGAAGCCGGCCTGAAGTTCTATGACGACCTGTTTGATGAATGCCGCAAGTACAACATCGAACCGGTCATCACCCTGGCCCACTTTGAAATGCCTTACCACCTGGCCGAAAAGTACAACGGCTTCATGGACCGCAGATGCATTGACTTCTTTGTCCGCTATGCAAAGACATGCTTTGCCAGATACAAGGGTAAGGTCAAGTACTGGCTGACCTTCAACGAGATCAACAACCAGGCTGAATTCGTCAGGATGGGTGCCCACCACCTCGTCCAGGAAGGTGCTGTCCTTGTCAAGGAAGGCGATGACATCGAAAAACTGATGTACACCTCTGCCCATCATGAACTGCTGGCTTCCGCATTGGCGGTAAAGGCATGCCATGAAATTGATCCGGATGCCCTCATCGGCTGCATGATCGGCATGAACGGTGTCTACCCGGCAAGCAGCGACCCGGCCGATGTTCTCAATGCCCAGAAGGCCATGCAGCAGAAGTACTACTTCGTCGAAGTGCATGCAAGAGGACACTATGCTTCCGGCATGTTAAAGAAGTTTGAAAGAAAAGGCTATGACTTCATCAAGGAAGGCGACAACGAAATCCTGGCCCAGGGCAAGGTTGACTACATCGGCTTCTCCTACTATATGTCCTTTGCGACGAAGTTCACCGGCCGCTTCGGCGATACCTACGACTTCTCCGAAGAAGACTATGTCAGGAACACGTATCTGAAGGCTTCCGACTGGGGCTGGCAGATTGACCCGATCGGCTTAAGATGGTGCCTGAACTGGTTCAACGACAGATTCGAACTGCCGATGATGATCGTCGAAAACGGCTTCGGCGCCTATGACAAGAAGCTGGAAGACGGCACGGTTGACGACCAGTACAGAATTGATTACCTTGCCGCACACATCAAGGCAATGCGCGATGCCGTGACCTATGACGGCGTTGACCTGCTGGGCTATCAGATGTGGGCGCCGATTGACATTGTACCCGCTTCCACCGGCGAATATGACAAGCGTTACGGCTTCATCTACGTTGACTACACCAACGCCCATACCGGCGACATGTCCAGAAGCAGGAAGAAGTCCTTCTTCTGGTACAAGCATGTCATCGAAACAAACGGCGAAGAAATCTGATCATAAAAGACTTACGGCGATGCTTTACAGCACCGCCGTTTTCTTCATCAAAAAACAGGCTGAACAGCCTGTTATGACCAGTGGAAATGGATTTTGAGATAGGGATTGGCATCCACATTGCGGGCGATGATCAGCAGCACCTTGTAAGCATACGGACTGCGGCAGATCCCCTGCACATTGTCATGGGTCAGCACGAAGTCGACCGACTCATGAATCTCGCTGAGGCAGTCATTCAGCGCATCCAGGTTGCCGGTAAACCAGTCTTCAAGGCCAAGCTCCTTTTTCAGGTAAGGCCCCATCTTTTCTCTTGATACCAGCTGTGTGCAGTCTAATATAATTCTTCTCATCTTCAGTCTCCATATAGTTGTTCAAAAGTTTCGTAGTGATCATCGGTGTAGTAGATATTGAAGTCACCATCATATACGATCCGTTTGCCGCCCCGGCTTTTCTTATTGATCGTATCGATATCACATTCGTAATACTTCCCTTTGATTTTCGGCAGTATGCCTTCATAATTGCCGTAAACATCACCGCCGATGCATTTGCCCTTTACCACCCGGTTCAGAGCACCGCCTTCCCAGCCATATTTCCGCGCTTCCTTTTTGGTCATGTAGTTGGAAGGCAGATGATGATAGGTCCAGAGATACAGCGCCACTTCATCTTTGGTATCATAAATCCCATCTTCGTCAATGAGAGCTTCTTCCGTTGGTTCCGGCGTCGCCGTTGGCTTTGGCGTCGCCGTTGGTTTTGGCGTTGCCGTTGGCTTTGGTGTCGGTGTTGGTGTTGCCGCCGGCATTGGTGTTTCTGTCACAGGCTGCGTTTCCGTCGGAACAACCGTCGGTTCCGGTGTTGCCAGTGTGAAGTCCTGCGTTGGTTCAGGCGTTGCCAGGACAAACGGATCTTCCGTGGGTTCCGGTTTCTGGAACGGTTTCGGACATCCCGCCAACATGAACAGCGGCAGGAATAACAACAGCAGTTTTTTCAGGAATTTCATGGCATCCGCCTCCTTATTGTATTCATGGCGGCTGTCAGGTTGACCAGCCTTTTTATGACTTTTATTTTACCATCAAACAGAATGGGATTGAAAATGATCTTGCGCAGAAAAAAAGTTCAATTTCCTTTCAACCTTTTTCCTATATCAGGCGTATCCTTAGTGAAAGGACCTTTCAATCAGAAAAAGCATGACGTACGAAGAGATTGTGAAAACCTGTACTCTAAGCGTATTCCGGGCCGCCTATTCCGTATGCCGGCAGATCCAGGATGCGGAAGACATCACCCAGGAAACCTTTCTGGCCTTCTGTCTGAAACCGCCGGATACAGAAGATCCCGAATACATCAAAGCCTGGCTGCTGCGGACAGCCATGAACAAGGCATCTTCCCTGACCCGCTCCTTCTGGCGGAAATACCGCACAAGCCTGGAAGAAGCGCCGGAGCCATCTTTCATCCCCGATGAAAACAGCAGTGCCCTGCTGGAAGCTGTATTCAGCCTGCCGGTCCGCTGCCGCAAGGTGGTCCATCTGCATTATCTGGAAGGCTATTCCATCAAGGAAATTGCCGCTGTCCTGAACATCAGCGAAGGAACTGTCAAAACCCAGCTGTACCGTGGCCGGGCATTGCTGAAACAGAAACTGAAGGAGGAATGGTATGACGAACCATGAGAAGTATCAGAAAGCTTTTTCTTACATCAGACCGGAATCAGATCTGGTCAATCGTATACTGGAGGAAAAAAACATGAAAGAGAACCATCGTTTCCTGCCGCGTCTGGCAGTTGTATGCACCATGTTAATCTGTCTGACCATCGGCGGTTTTGCGGCGGTCAGAACCAGCACAGTACAGTCCTGGCTCTATGGCCAGCCGGCCGATGTCACCATCGAAGAGATTTCCGAAGGACACTACCTTCTCACCTATCCTGACGGCTCCCAGCGGGAAACCGGCGGCACAGCCTATGTCAACGGCAAACCGGTTGATGTATCCATCGAAGACATCGAGCGCCGCCTGCAGAATGAACCTGAACTGCTGGAAACCGAAGACGGCCGCTGGATGTTCTATTACCGCGACAGCGTCATTGATGTCACGGAAGACCTTCTCGATGACAGTCATGCACAGATCAGAATCAGAAAAGGAATCCTGCCGCTTTACTTCACCCTGCGTCTTGATCAGGACGGCGGCTATTCTGTAAGCATGTCTTCCACCGGATTCAGCGAGCCCTGATTTCGAGTTCCTTCTTACGCATCATCCACATCGGCATGGTCGAAAAACCATGCCGTTCTTTTTTACAATCCAGGCGGCCGGATTCACAAAACAGACGGCCGAAGCCGTCTGTTAAGAAACATAAGGTGATGAACCTTTCGACATAGAGGAAAATCAGTCCGGACGTTTCAGATAGTCATCAGCTGCCTTGGAGTATCTATACAGCGACGCCACTGCATTTCGCGCATTCGTATCCGTATCCGTATAGTAATTCAAAGCCTGATTGACATAGGACAATGCCGAGACCTGTACCGTTGCCGTATGACCTTCACCGGTTGTCAGGATGATTGTATGCCGCTGGCTCAGCTCGTGGGCTGCGATGCCTTCAATCCTGACGCGATAATATCCGTCAGACCCTTCCGTAAGAACCGTTTCCTGGCCATCGTCAACCTTTGCCTTCAGTGTACCCTGCCAGGTATCCTTTGTTTCAATATACAGGTTGATGACTGTATTGCTGTCAAGGGTCAATGAGAAGTAAACCAGGTTGATATCACCATCGGTGTTATTGATGAAAGAAACTGTCTGATCGGAAACGGCGTTTTGAATTGCTGAAATGTCATAACCTTGCGCATAGAACTTATCCATCGTTTCGTAATCTGTCCCCAAGGTCCAGTGACGCTGTTCGGCCAGGAACGGCTGTACGTAATGGCCATAGTCCGCAAGGGCATGGACCAGATCGATGATCCTTGGATCAGTAATCTGATTTTGCTGTACCAGATCATCAAACCCTGTGAAGTAATCCTTTGCGGAACAGGTAATCGTCATTGTTTTTTCTTCCTCACCCTGCTGATAATGGAACGTTGCCGTTACAGGCTCTGCCATCTGGATGGCATTGATACAGCAGTCAAAGCCATAATATGTATGAGAACCCGCTGTTATATTCACATCTGCTTTGTAACGAGCCTCCGGAGTACAGGTTCCGTGCGGGATGGCAAAGGTCATATAACTGCTGCTGTAGTCAACACCGTCAAGAACCGGCAGATCCATATAGAAACGCATGACAATCTCTCCGGC
>JAFWCP010000396.1 GCA_017536845.1 Solobacterium sp.
CCTGGTCGTATGACATTCCGTTCAGCCGGAAGATTTCCGACAATCTGAAGTAAACAAAGAGCCTGAGGGATATTCCTTCAGGCTTTTTGAAACATAAGAAAAACCGCAGATGTCTGCGGTTTGAATAAAGTGGAGCTTAGGAGACTCGAACTCCCGACCCCCTGATTGCGAACCAGGTGCTCTCCCAGCTGAGCTAAAACCCCGTGTGCGTTTAGTATTATAGCACAATCCCGGAAGGTTTCCAGCAAAATATGAAAATTCAGAAGAGAATTACTGTTTCGCGTTGTCTGCTGCATCCTTTGACGGCTTTTCAAATATCCGGATGATCAGGATGATCACACTCATGTAGACAAACAGGATCGGAATCGCGGGAAGCAGGTACCAGAACGGCACCGGGATCAGATTGTGGAACAGTTCCAGAGCCGGATTGCCTTCCGTTTCCACGGTATAGAAATAATTGGCACGGTCAAACAGACCGGTCAGGCGGACGGCCATATTGAAGCCATGGGCTAAAAGGGCAATGCCGAACAGCAGGCCGGCAGTCAGGGGATAGTCCTTCATCCGCGGCCGGAACAGGCCGAAGGTCACCAGCGACAGGGAAGTCAGCACGATGAGCAGGTGGGTGCCGATGTAGCCGATGTTGCGGGGCAGCCAGATCGGCATGTCCGCAAAGCCGATGCCGGGAATCAGGATGGCCAGTGCCGCCCCGAGGGAACCGACGAAGAAGCAGAACGATGTCAGCGCTCTGTTTTTGGTCAGCACTGCCAGCGGGATGAGGATCATGTTGATGTTGCATAAGTGCAGCGGCATCTCATTCCACCAGGTAAAGCCGCCCATGTATGCTCTTTGCAGGTTGTATTCCGGATCGGCGGAAAGGGTGAGTTTGTACCAGGTAAACAGGATCATGGTGAATACGCATACAGCCAGGATGATGCGCCGCCGCTTTTCTTCCGCCAGCCTGCGCACAAAGACGCTGACAAAGGCAAAAAGAATCATAACAATGGCCAGCAGGCAGAGAAAGACAGGGTTGGAGACCTGGTAGGCCCATATGGATGCAGTATCATGTGACATCAGTCGTTACCTCCGGATAAAATCATTTGTTCGGGCCTGATGATCCTGGCCAGCTGCCAGGAAGCCTCGCCGATGGCAATGGCAGAGGGAATATCAATCAGGACATGCTGCTTGACAAAGAGAATGCTCATACAGACCAGCAGCAGGAAGATGAAGTTGAAAGGGCGGAACCAGGCCGGTATCCTGTCACACCCGTACAGCCCCCGCCAGCAGAAATAGCTGATCATCACATGGTAGGAAGGGCAAAGGGTCAGGGCCGGGTCGGCATTGAAGATAAACCTCGTCAAAGCAGAGAAGATATCCGTGCCGGGAACTTCCGGGCGGGTCATGGTTCCGGGAAACAGCACGAATATGACTGCCGAAAACGCAAAGGCAGCCAGGACCGCAGAGGTGAAACGGACAGCGTGGGCCTTGCTTTGATACAGGATGACCAGGACACTGACAGCCCAGGAGAGATAGGCAAGCAGATAGACCGTGATCCAGGCCGGCACAAAGGGGATCATTTCATCCAGCGGGCTGTTCATCAGGATCAGCCGGCTTTCATCATAGAAAAGCCTGGATCCGTAATATGTGATCAGCTGTCCTCCCAGCAAAAGACAAAAGCATACCGGTACATACAGCGGTATGCATTGAAAAACCTTTCCTGACAAACCTTTTCCCCGGACGCTGTTCATACCGTTATTCTAGCATACACGGAAACCTGCGCTGTCGGCAGAATCAGGCAAATATGCCCGTATGTATGAAACGCAGTTTATTCAAGACGAAATTTCAGCTTCCCTTTGCCTCTTGCAAAAGTAAGATCAAGCAGTGCTCCGTTGATCATCATCATCGACGGATCAGTGTGACCTACATCAGCATTGAAGACGTAAGGAATTCCTTCCAGAGCCATGGCTGCCGCCTCTTCATAGGACATGCCGGTATCATTGGACTCA
>JAFWCP010000397.1 GCA_017536845.1 Solobacterium sp.
GAACTGGTGGACAAGGCCATGATCAACAAGAAGACCTTCTACACTTACTATCCCAGCCTCGATGACCTGCTGACCGAAGTCCAGGACGAACTCTCTTCGGAATTTGCCGAACGGACGAAAGACTATACGATCCATGACATCGATAAACTGACCCGTGAATTCTTCCTCTTCTCGGAAGAAAAAGGCCCGTATTACGAAAAGATCACCTGCACGGACAATATCATCCGCGGCCGCATGATCCGCAATGTGACAAGCCGGAATGACCGCGGCTACGGCAGCCTGAAACAGTATACCGTCTATGAACAGAACCTCATCCAGACCTTTGTCAATACGGTCACCCTGAGCACCTACAGACAATGGATCACGGATGGCAAGAAAGTCCCAATTGAGCGGGTGATCCGCCTG
Organism: Solobacterium sp.; assembly: GCA_017536845.1. The sequence continues at coordinate 406 of JAFWCP010000397.1, forward strand.
GTCACCGACATGATCAACAACGGCCTCAAAGGCATCATCTGAAAGGAGAAACAATGACCGTAAACAACAGAATCCTTGGCACAACAGGAAAGACAATTGCCCCGATTGCCTATGGCTGCATGGGCCAGACCCACTCCTACGGCAGCGTGCAGGATAAAAACGACATGGTCGATCTGATGCGCTATGCCAGGGAAGTCGGCTATACGATGTTTGATACGGCTCCTGCCTATGGGGAAGAAAATGAAAAATTCCTCGGCGAAGCGGTAAAGCCGTTCCGTGATGACGTCGTCATCGCCACCAAATTCGGCATCCTCAACATGAGTGACAGAGGCGGTGACGGCCAGCTGTCCAGCTCTCGTGAATCCATCCTGAAGCAGGTGGATGAATCCCTGACCCGGCTGGGCACCGATTACATCGACCTGTACTACCAGCACCGCATTGACCCGGATGTCGAACCGGAAGAAGTCGCGGAAACCATGAAGGAACTGCATCAGGCCGGCAAGATCCTTGCCTGGGGCGTATCCTTTGCGCCGGCTGACTACATCCGCCGCGCCCATGCCGTCTTTCCGTTAGCAGCAGTGGAAAACATGTACAACTTCGTTGACCGGCATGATGAAAAGGATTACTTCCCGTTATGCGAAGAACTCGGCCTGCTCTATGTCAGTGCCTGCCCGCTGGCCAAAGGCTTCCTTTCCGGAACCCTGAACAAGGACACGCAGTATAAGCCCAACGACTGGCGGAATCGGATGGCGTTATTCTCCGATGAAACCATCGACCAGAACCAGGTGCTGATTGACATGATCAACGACTACGCCGCCCGGAAAGGGGCAACCGCCGCCCAGATCGCGCTGTCCTGGGAGATTCATCAGAAGCCTTTCCTTGTTCCGATTCCCGGCACGACGAAGAAACACCGCGTCAGGGAAAACTTCGATGCGGTATACGTTGACTTAAGCGAAGAAGAGATGCAGACGATCAACGCCCAGCTGAAGCGGATGAATACCGTCGGCATGCATGGCGCATCCAACCAATGAGCAGCGAAGAAAACGAAGTCCTGCAGGCATACGAAGCCTTCCAGCAGGCGATGATTGCAAAAGACATTGCAAAGCTGACAGCCCTGACCTCTCCTGATAAGACCTTTACCCACATGTCCGGAAAGAAACAGACCAGGGAAGAATTCTTTCAGGAAATCAGAAACGGCATCCTGAATTACTACAGGGCGGATATCCGCAATGTCAGGATCAGGATGCATCAGGACAAGGCCGTCCTGCAGGCAGATACGACATTGACCGCAAAGGTGTACGGGTTTCAGGGATCATGGGCCCTGCACTCCACAGCATATTACACAAAACAGAACGGATCATGGATCCAGACCGACAGAAAGGAAAACGAATATGATTTTTGACTGCAATGAAAAGAAACAGGTAATCGCATCATTGGGCGCAGGTGCCATGGGCACTGCCATTGCCAGACGTTTTGCCGCCGGCAGGACCATCCTGCTGGGCGACATCTCCGAAAAGAATCTTGAAAAAACTGCCAATGACTTCCGTTACAGCGGCCTGAGCGTGGAAACATGCATCGTCAACGCCCTGGACAAAGCCTCCGTCGAAGCCTTCGCAAAGAAGGCAGCTGAGCTTGGCGATGTGATGTACTTTATCGATACCGCCGGCGCATCCCCCTCGCAGGCTTCACCGGAACACATCCTGAAGCTGGATATGGTCGGCACCGGCTATGCCGTTGACGCCTTCGGCAAGGTCATGGCCAGAGGCGGCGCTGCCCTGATCATCTCCTCCCAGACCGGCTACATGTTACGGATCCCGGAAGAAGTGGAGCAGGAAATCCTGAACACGCCGACCGAAGAGCTCATGAACATTCAGTGGATTACGGACCACGCGACAAGAAGCGGGCTGGCCTATATGATTGCCAAGCGGGTCAACCACCTGCAGGCCATGAAGGCGGCAGCCGGCGTCTGGAAGGAAAGAAGGGCACGCATCAATACCCTCAGTCCGGGCGTCATCGTCACCCCGCTTGCCTATGATGAATTCAATGCCAACGGCGGCAACTACCAGCAGATGATCGATGCCTCGGCAGCCGAGCGCACCGGTACAATCGATGAAATCGCCGAAGCAGGCGCCTTCCTGCTGGGCGAACATGCCGGATTCATCAACGGCACCGACCTGCTCATTGACGGCGGCACGATTGCGGCCATCCGCACCGGCGCTTATAAACTGCATTAAGGAGGCAAAGATGAAACACATTCAGTTAAATGACGGCAATACCATTCCCGCCATCGGCTTCGGCGTCTTCATGATTCCCAATGACGGCCCCACCTATGACGCGGTGAAAGAAGCCCTGAAGGCAGGCTATCGTCATATTGATACCGCTGCTGCCTACATGAACGAATCTGATGTCGGCAAGGCCGTCCGCGATTCCGGCATTCCCAGAAGCGAGATCTTCATCACTTCCAAGCTCTGGCTGCAGGACTATGGCTATGAAGCGGCAAAAAAAGGCATTGAACGTTCGCTCACAAATCTTGGCATGGATTACATTGACCTTTACCTGCTCCATCAGCCATATGGCGATGTTGCCGGTGCCTGGAAGGCGCTGGAAGAAGCCAAGGCTCAGGGAAAGCTGCGTTCCATCGGCGTTTCCAATATGAACGTCACCCTCTGGAAGAAATACATTCCGCAGTTCCATACGCTTCCGTCTGTCAACCAGGTGGAATACAACCCCCTGACCCAGCAGAAGGAACTGAAGGAACTGCTGGACAGCCTGGATGTCCGGATTGAAGCATGGTTCCCGTTAGGCCATGGCAATGCCGAACTGCTGAAGAACCCGATCATCACCGCCCTGGCACAGAAATACGGCAAGAATGCCGGCCAGATCATCCTCCGCTTTGAGGTGCAGGAAAATGTCATCGCCCTGCCCAAATCCACCAATCCGGGCCGGATTGCCGGCAACATCGACATCTTCGATTTCGAACTGAACGAAGAGGAAATGGCTGCCATGCGTTCCCTGGATACCGGCAAAGGCACCCACGATCCGGAAGACCCGGCCAATGAAGCAAGGCTGATGTCCTTCCGTATTCACGATTAAAGAAAAGCGATCCCGGCAGTCCGGGATCGTTTTCTGATGAGAAAATCGGATTTTACAGTTCGTAGGGTTCGCCGACGGCTTTGACGAACATTCTTTCCGGGTTGACGATCATGCCCTTGACAACTTCCGGGTCACCGTTGAATTCCTTCCATTCCGGTGCATCCACACAGCCCCAGTGGATCGGCAGCAGCGGTGTTTCCGGATAGGCGGCCGCCATCTTGACGACACCGGGCAGGCCGATATGCCATCTGGAATCGGAAATATCCATCAGGATCAGGTCCATCGGGTCCTGGTGCAGCTGTTCTTCCATCAGGCGGGAATCACCGGGCATCCAGATGACGCCGTCCGGTGTCACAATCCGGAAGCCGCAGAAGTCTTCCATTTCATAATGCCTGAGGGCAGAGTGTTTCGGGGAATCATTCTGCCAGGCGTGGTCAGCCGGGGTCAGGGTAATCCTGAGATCTTTGACCATGAACTGTTCGTGGATGTCATGGCCTTTGGCAGGAATGCCGATTTCCTCGCACAGCGAGGCAACATAATGGGTCGTATGGACGGAATCAATCCTGTCCTTGATCTCGGTCAGTGTAACCTTGGAAAAGTGGTCATTGTCGCAATGGGTAATGATGACGGCATCCGCATGCGGCACATCTTCCGGCAGCAGGGGTGCTTCGGTCAGGATTTTCATGTCAAAGCCCTTCAGCAGCGGGTCAATCAGGATGATCGTGCCGCGGCTGTTGATCATGGCGCCGCCCCCGCCCAGCCAGTAGACCCTGGTCGAATCAATCTTCGCGAATGCTTCTTTCGTCATTTCCATTCTTTCTGCTTTTGCCTGTTTCATATACATCTCCTTTATTACAAAGATATAATAGGTGTTAGAGTATACTCAAAGTCAAGGGGGGAAAATGAAGAAGTATTATACAATCAGCGAAGTTGCCGAACGAACCGGGATCAGTGCCCATACCCTGCGTTATTATGATAAGGAAGGACTGCTTTCATTTGTGAAACGTTCACCGACAGGCATCCGCCGTTTTGCGCCGGAAGACTTTGAACCTTTATATACGATCACGGTGCTCAAGCGCAGCGGCATGTCCATCAAGGAAATCAGAAGGTTCATGGAACTTTACCTGCAGGGCAATGAGACCATCCATGAACGGATGGAAATGTTTGAAAAGCAGAGAGAAAGCCTGCAGAAACAGATTGAAGAACTGCAGAAGATGCTGAAAATCGTGGAGTATAAATGCTGGTATTTCAAGGAAGCGGAAAAGAAAGGCGACATCAATTACTACCTGAAGCTTCCCAAAGAGGAGGTGGATGAAAGGATTAAGGAGTTCAACGAGACCGTCAATGATTTCCGGGAAGGCCTTCTCCATGATGAGTCAGATGACCGGCTGTAATTGTCAGGGAAAGAGGCTTGCCTGTACCTTTTGGAAACCGTATTCTGAAAGAAGATAAAGGAGTGAACCATTATGTTTCTCATTCAAGACCATGCTCTGATTGTCAGACACCGGGGTGAAACCCTGCGGATGGAAGGCTGGGGCAAAGACAGCCTCCGCATCCGGGCCACAATGTATCCGGAATTCACCGGCCACGACTGGGCGCTGACCGAACCATCCGCCCATGAAGCAGCAATCACAATCGAAGACTCTCAGGCGGTGATCACCAACGGCCGCATCCGGGCCGTCGTCAATCCCCAGGCCGTCATCACGTTCTATAAGGATGACCGGATGATCCTGCGGGAATACTTCCGCAACTATGAAGGCACCCTGTGCAAAGAAAGCCGCTGCCTGAAGTACATCAGCCGGGAATACGTCCCGTATGTCGGCGGCGACTACCGCATCATCCAGAAATTCGATTCCGACCCGCAGGAAAAACTGTTCGGCATGGGCCAGTACCAGCAGGCCAATACGAACCTCAAAGGCTGCATCCTGGATTTACAGCAGCGCAACTCCCAGGTATCAGTCCCGTTTGTCATTTCCGACAAAGGCTATGGGCTGCTGTGGAACAATCCGGCAGTGGGGCGGGTGAGCTTCGGCATGAACCTGACCGAATATACGGCGGAAGCGGTCAGGCAGCTGGATTACTGGATCACCGCCGCCGATACGCCAAAGCAGCTTCTTGAAAACTACACGGCCGTCAGCGGCAGGGCGCCGGCCTTTCCGGAAGACCTGATGGGTTTATGGCAGTGCAAGCTGAGATACCGCACCCAGCAGGAAGTGCTGGCAACTGCCAGGGCGTGCCGAGAACATGGCGTGCCCATCAATGCCATCGTCATTGACTACTTCCACTGGCCTTACCAGGGCGACTGGCGCTTTGATGAAACCTACTGGCCGGATCCCAAAGCCATGGTGGATGAACTGCATGCCATGGGCATCAAGGTCTGTGTATCGGTTTGGCCTTCGGTGGATAAGAAAAGCGAGAACTATGCCGAGATGGAAGAAAGAGGGCTGCTGATCCGCACCGAACGCGGCGGTGCCCAGACCTATGACTACCAGGGCGACTGCGTCGAAATCGACGTCACCAATCCTGAAGCAAGGGCATATCTGTTTGCCAGGGTGAAGAAGAATTATCTCGACCTTGGCATTGACATGGTGTGGCTGGACAATGCTGAACCGGATTACGTCAAGTATGACTTTGACCACTACCGGTATTACATCGGGACAGCCTTGTCCTGTTCCAACATCTATCCGCAGTACTACAGCCGGGCCATCTATGAAGGCCAGCTGGAAGAAGGCAGGAAAGATCCCGTCAACCTGCTGCGCAGCGGCTGGGCCGGTTCGCAGAAATACGGCAATGTCATCTGGAGCGGCGACGTCCCCAGTACGTTTGAAGCCTTCCGTGACCAGCTGCAGTGCGGCCTGAACATGGGCCTGGCCGGCATCCCCTGGTGGACACGGATATCGGCGGCTTCATGACCGATGATGTCAATGACCCTTCCTTCCGCCAGCTGCTGATCAGGTGGTTTGAATTTGCCGTCTTTACCGCTGTCCTGCGCATGCACGGCGACCGGGGCCCGTATGACATTCCGCCTCTTGACGACCGTGATTTCGGCGGCGGCTACCTGCATACCGGCCAGCCCAATGAGCTGTGGAGCTATGGCGAAGAGAACTTCCGCATCATGAAGAAGTATCTGGACATCCGCCTTGCCATGCATGACTACATCAGGGGGCTGTATGAAGAGGCAAGCGAAAACGGGTCGCCTTTGCTGAGGGCGATGTTCTATGAATTCCCGCAGGATCCAAAGTGCTGGGAGCTGTATGACCAGTATATGTTCGGGGACAGATACCTTGTCGCGCCGATCCTTTATGAGGATCAGTATGAAAGGGATGTCTACCTGCCGGAAGGAGTCTGGATGGATACAAGGGATAACACGAAATATCACGGGGGCCGGACCATCAAGGCCAAAGCGCCGCTTGATTCCATTCCTGTCTATCAGAAATTATGAACAGCAGGGCCGAAAACGGCCCTGTTTCCATAATACGTCATGTGTTGAAATTGCATCTTCACATCAATAAAAGTATGATAGACATATAAAAGGAGGGGTACGTATGGAAGATTATACCAAGGCCCGTAAAAAAGGTGAAAAAGCCTTCCGCCAGGCCGTACTGGAAGGGCGGTTCCCGTATATCAAAACACTGGATGAACAATTTGAAGCAACCGGCGGAACACATCTTGGCATCATGGATATTCCGCTGGAATACATCGTCGGCACCAAGACCACGGCCAGGCAGAATGCCTTTGCCTGCAACTTCCTGCCGTTATATGACGAAGACACTGAATTTGGCATGAAGTGGGCCAACCTGTTCCGTATTCAGGAAGAGGAAGGGTTTCGGGACCCGGTGACCGTTTATGAATACCTGCACGAATTCTATGTTCTGGAAGGAAACAAACGTGTTTCCGTCATGAAATACCTTGATGTCGCAACGATCACGGCGGATGTCACCCGGATCCCGGCGAAGGTGAAAGATGAAAGGTATGAAGCCTTCCTGCGCTTCTATGCCGTCTGTCCGCTGTATGAACTGTACTTTACTGATCCTACCGGCTATCGTCGGCTGGCAAGGCTGGTGGGGAAGACGCTTGATGCGCCATGGGATGAAAAGACCGTGCGCATGCTGCGGGCATCGTATTATCTGTTTGCCAATGCCTATCGGAAAAAGGAATATGACATTTCCTGCAGCGATGCCTTCCTGGACTATCTTGCCGCCTATGACCTTGCCGGCATTATGAGCGTTTCCAAAAGCGAGATGGAAAAACGGCTGCTGCGGATCACCGAGAATACAAAGACCGACCTGCTCGGCATTGCTTCCCTCAAGAAGATCATCCCGTTTGCCCCGGTATTGAAGACAGCCTTCGTATATGCGGAGAATCCGGCTGTTTCGGCGGCGGACTATGAACACGAAGTCGGCCGTCTGCTGGCTGCCAACCGTTACCATGACCAGATAGCGACCGTCTCCTATACCGACTGTGCCGATCCTTCACGGATGCGCAGGACCCTTGAAGAAGCGGCTTCGAAAAATGACGTCGTCTTCTGCACTTCCGATCTGTTCCTGGATGAAGCCTACCGCTGTGCGGTGCACCATCCGGCGGTCAAGTTCTGCTGTTCCACCCTGCAGGAAAGAAAGAACATCCATTCCTATGAGGCCAGGATCTATGAGGCCAAGTTCCTGCTGGGGGCATTGGCAGCTGTCTATGCCCGCAACCATCTGCTGGCCTATATTGCCGATTATCCCATTGCCGGCACCATCGCGGAAATCAACGCCTTTGCGATCGGCGCGGCGATGATTGACCCCAATATCAAAGTATATCTGGGCTGGACCGGCACCCTGGACCAGGACTGGCAGGAACAGATGAAACAGCTCAGGATCAACGTCTTCTCCGGTGCGGAACTGCCTGATTTCAAATCTGATTCCCTGGAATACGGCATTTACATGTTTACGGAAGAAGGCGTCGTCAACCTGGCCTACCCGGTC
>JAFWCP010000398.1 GCA_017536845.1 Solobacterium sp.
TCAGACAGATCAAACAGAAGATCGGTATCAGCGACGGGCTGTCGGAAGAGTCTTCCTGGCATTTCAAAGGAGATGCCGATACACAAGGAGCACGGATTGATCAGATGATTGACCGTCGTGACCATGTCATTGATTGATGCGAAATCAAGTATTCAAAAAAGGAATACACGATTGATAAGGACTATGAACAGACGCTCAGAAACAAGCGAGAAGCCTTTCGAGAAGCGGTTAAAACAAAAAAGACCATTCAGTTTGTTCTGATCAGTATGTACGGGATCAGGAACAACATCCACAGCAGCATTCTCAGCAATCAGGTTCTGCTGGATGATCTGTTTCAGTAATGGCTGAAAGTGATCTCAGCATTGCTTCATACGTCAGGCAGAACGGGAGTGAACAGGAAGGTTCCGGACTTTTGAATCTGAAAAATGCAGGAAGCTGTAATACCAGATCCTGCATTTTATAAACTTCACTTTTGTGTGTTATGCCAAAGCTCTTTCAGTACCTGTCGATCCACCCGACATAGCCTTCCGTATACTGGCTGTCCGTGATGGAAGTGAACCGGTTCTGGTCGCCGATATCGTCCAGGAAACCGTCGTAAGCACGGTAAATATTACCGGTTTCAGTATCATAGACACGCTCGTATTCCCCGATCATATCGGAGCGCTTCTCCTGGATGATCGTATCCGACCTGCTTCTTTCTTCGAAGGCTTCCATAATGGGGTCGCTGTCGGAGGCACTGTTATAAGGGGTAAGTGAGCTCTGGGCGATGGCCCGCCATTCACGGATGTAGTAATCGGTATAGTTGAATGACTGGGCGATCTGTGCCATCACAGGAGCCCAGGTGACAAGATTCCCCAGCGGCGCCCATTGGGTAATGATGCAGTTGACTTCCCATACGCCGTAGTTCAGGCCCTTGACCCAGACATCCGGTGAATCCATGACGACGGCCGAATAGATGCCTTCACCGTCAAGGCCGTTTTCGTTGAATACGGCGTAAAGGGATTCATAATCACGGATGGTATCGTAGGGGCGGACCCGCTGGATCACGTCAATGTTGTCCGGAACACAGGAATTCATCACGGTGAAATAGTTGGTGCTGTTCTGATACGTCGCTTCAAAGAACTCCTGCACCGTACCATCCGTCATCGAAGTGGAGAACCCGAGGAAGCTCTGCGCCTGTGGATCCTTGCACGCATAGCCATGGTCCAGATTGGATATTCCGACGGTGTTGTCCGGGGAGGATGCGATCCACTGCATCTGATTGGCATCTCCCTGCCACTGGACATTCCACCCTTTGGGAATCATGAGCGTGAAATAGATGCTTTCATAATAGTCCCATTCCACGTTTTCCCATGGCGCAAGGCGGATGTTCAGGTCAGAGAAATCAGGCTCATCAGCCGATGGCTCAGCCACAGGAATCTCGTCGGCGGAAGGAAATGTCTGATTCCCTGTTTCAGAGGGTTCCTCTGAATTGCTTTCAGAGATCATGGTGTTATCCAGCGTTTCGGACTGCTGGCTGCAGGCACAGAGACTGCACAGAAGGGCGGGGGTGAGAAGTATTTTTGAAAGTTTTTTCGTTGTCATTGACGGATCCTCCTGAGATTGTTCTGGATTGTAAGTCTGAAAGAGATGCATAGTCTTTGTCCTTGCACAAAGCAATATACGAATTCGTGTATGGCATTTCATTTCATCTTACTCTGTTCATTCAATTATATGCTGTATAAGCGGAAAATCAATCGGCCGGTTCATACTGACCGCGGTATGGTTCTGTATATCATTGCATGCGGGAGAGGATCGGGATGACGTGGTCCAGCACCTTTTCATAGGCACAGGCATCATCATCCACGTAGCATACATTCTGCCTGCGGCAGCCGCCATGGCAGAGATTCACATATCGGCATGTTCTGCATGGTGTTTTCATGTATTCAGAAGTCAGCAGTTCTTTTGCCGGCGGCTGTAAAGCCAGCTGTTCAAAGGAACTTTCTTTGATGTTTCCAAGCAGGTATTCATCCAGGCAGTAGAAGTCACAGGGGTAGACATCACCGTTTGCTTCAATGACAAACTGCTGCGAGCAGCGGCCGATCATGCCGCACTGGTAAGGATACCTGCCGTTGATCATCTCATACAGGTTGTCAAACAGGTTGACGCTCATGTAATTGCCTTTGGCAGTCTCTTTCACCCAGCCATCGAAGAAACGAATGAAGAAATCCGCATACTCTTTCGGGGTTAAGGCAAAGGGGTCTTTGTCATTTTCAAAGGATGGCAGGCAGGGAATCAGCTGGATAAAGTGCATATCGTGGCTGAAATAGTATTTCAGCAGGCCTTCGGGATGGGCGGCAAGGTTTTTCGTCACCACCGTCAGGATGTTGAATTCCACCTTCTTTTTCCTTAACAGATCGATGTTTTTGAGAATCGTGAAATACACGCTGCTGTTTTCGGCATCCATGCGGAACATGTCCATGTTGGACTGGTAGCCATCCAGTGATACACCGATCAGGAACCTGTTTTCCGCAAAGAAGTCAGCCCATTCTTCATTCAATAATGTGCCGTTGGTCTGCAGGGCATACACCGTTTCAATGCCGGGGTATGTCTTCATTGTGCTTACGAAATGCCTGAACCAGGAAAGGCCGGCAAGGGTGGGTTCACCGCCCTGGAAGCTGATGTTTGCCCTTCCTTTTCCTGCAAGGGCTTCGTTGACCCTTGCGCATAACCGAGCCGCTGTCTCTTCCTTCATGATGCCGTGGGTGATGATTTCCCGGTGGCTGCTGACATCAGCATAGAAGCAGTATTTACAGCGCAGGTTGCAGGAAGAGGAAGCGGGTTTGATCATCATTGAGATCTGTTTCATAATGTATTCCTTTTTAAGATGAAGTCCATCA